>DAOVNE010000048.1 GCA_030630395.1 Candidatus Eiseniibacteriota bacterium | reverse complement strand
GTCAGAAGCAGAAAAGACGAAACGACAACGGGGCTGCTGAAGAGCCCGCCTACGATATCCTCCAGAAGAAATCCAACAATCGCTGCCGGGATCGTCGCAACCACCAGGTGAAAAGCGAGACGCGCATCAGGCTCATCATATTCGCGTCGGGTAAGAAAACCTAAGGCAGCCATGAGAATCGAAGCCACACGCCGCCGGAAGAACCATATCACAGCGAGCGCCGTCCCGAAGTGAACCAGAACCTCGAACGTCACGCCCGGAGTCTCCACTCCAAAGAAGTGCTCGGCGAGTGCCAGATGGCCCGAACTCGAGACCGGCAGGAACTCAGTGAGACCCTGCAACAGCCCGAGCGCTATCCCTTGCAGCACACTCATACGTTCACTCCCCCAACCAGGAAGGCTGCGAGACCCATCACCATCGCAAGCTTGAGCGCCCGCGCGTGAAGCCTGAGATCAGCAGGCTCTGGATTGCGCGGATGAAGAACCAGCTGCCAGACGAGGATCAGCTCGATCGCACCGCCCATGACTGCGTACCCGAGGCCGTAGATCCGCGCGAAGTATGGAACCGCGATCACACCCATGAGCGCCACCGTGACAAGGCGGGCGATCATGTAGGCGCGTTCGGGACCGAATCTCGTTGCGAGTGTCACCACACCAACACGGGCGTCGCCCTCGGTGTCCTCGATGTCCTTCACTATCTCCCGCCCCACGTTTGCCAGAAACGCCATGACGAACGGGATCGCGAGCGGTCCGATCTTCCCCTGTGTCACTCCACCCAGAACAACGATCGATGCGGTGAGCAGGGCCGCCACGAGATTGCCCACGATGAGAATCCGCTTGAGACTCGCCGAGTAGAGGGCGGTCAATCCGACCCAGGTCGCCACCATCAGAAACGACCATCCACCTGCCAGCGCTCCGAGAGCGAGTGCCAGAGCGTAGGCGATGCCGGATGCTATCGCCGCCTCACCGACACTGACTCGTCCACTCGGGATCGGGCGCGTAGGCCGATTCACGACATCGGCCTCTCTATCGAGGCAGTCGTTGAGAGCGTTCGCCCCCCCGACCGCCGCAAGAGCCGCAGCCGCTCCGAGCACCGCGGGAGCCACCGAGAACGGGCGTCCGACGATCAACGCTCCAGCCACAACTGCTCCGGCTCCGATGAGACCGTTCAGGGGCCTCATGAGCGAGAGCAAGGCTGAGATCTTAGATCCTGAAACCGATTCCAGCGCGAATCTCCCATCCGTCAGTCGCGCAGCCGAAGGCGTTGTACCACTTGAGTTCGAGGCTGCCCTTGGTCCCTCCATCGAGACCGTCGTAGGCAATTCTCAGGGACACCTCGTCCATCCGTTCAACGTCTCCGGAAGGGAAGCGGGTGTCCGGATTATCGACACCCTTGATGAATGCAGCGTCGAGACTCCCCTCCCCGCTCCTCCTGCTCACATAGCCGGCCCCGATCGACCACGCCGGCGATGGGTGCACGATCGCCAGAAGCGTCAGCTTGTCTGAGTCCGGACCGAGTTCAAACCCCACCGGAATGCCGTCGTGCTCCAACCGGTGCTCAATCCGCTTGTGAGTGTATGTCCACTTCCTCACTTGTGAGTACTCGGCCGTGAGTTCGACGTCGAATCGGCCGGCCGGTGCACCGTAGAACGTGTAGCCGAGCGTCGCGCCGTACTTGTCCGGGTTCTCCGTGTAGCGCTCGTACTGCAGATCATCGACAAGGAACTCGCCGTAGAACTCGTGTCCGATGGCGGCGAGCCAGTCGAAGTCCAGGAGCCAGAAGATGTTGTCGTCCTCTCGCTGATTGTGCTGCGCGAGGTAGTAGGGCACCAGCGGGTTCAGATAGACCGGATCGGGAGTGATGCTGCTGTAGACGACGAGTTCGCTTAGGCCCACGGTGAGGTGGTCTCTCGCCACGACCATCCGGTGTCCGGCGATCATGATGTTGTCATTGTCGCCCAGGTCTTCTTCCGTCCAGGTCTTCGTGTACTCAACGAGTGCGTGAAGCGTGTGAAACGAGAAGTGTCCCAGACGGAAGCTCGCGTCAAGTTGATCGAACGTCGGCGCGTTGCCTGATATGAGCAGGCGCCCATAGTTCGACCGCCCCCACGCCGGACCACGTCTTCCGATTGCGACCGAGAGATGCGGTCTCTCGATCTTGACGTAGGCATGTTCGGCCTCGGCAGTGATCCCTCTCCAGGTTCGTGCTCGTCCTGAGACCCTCTCCACTCGCTCGCCCTCCTGCCCGTGCAGGAGGATGTCGACGTCGGAGTAGAATCCGACAACGTCACCGAAGCCGCCCCACAGATCGTATGAGGCGAGAACCTCCATGCTCATTCCATCGTCATCCGAGGAGGCGAAGGGCGTCCCACGCGGGGACGTAGGGAGCGCTGGAATGTCGCCAGGCGACCGGTCCGCGGGCACGCAGAAATGGCCGCCATGAGCGGCCCTCGTGAGGATGGAGAGCTCCACACCGAACCCCAGAGAAGCCCTGCCGTCCGAGACACCGGCGGTGGGCGCATCGACCTCGCCGCCGATGAACTCCGCCCGGAGCCTCTCGATCATCCACAGCTCGCGCGGTGTCAGCTCGGGCCGCTCTCCGGCATCCTCGAGCGCCGTCCGCACCGCGCTCCTCGCGATCGGTCTGGTCGTGAGATCGATCTCAAGAACGCCGCGAGCTCTCAACCGTTCCAGAAGGGGATATCCCCAGTGATCAAGCGGGAGATCCGACGGAGTACGAGGGACCGCAGCTTGAACCGGTCCGAAGAGACCGCCGAACAACAGCACCAGGAGGACGAGCGACACGACCGCGTGCCCGGCAGATCCCTGGGACACGGGACCGACCTGTGTCCGGCGACAGCTCCTCATCCTACCCCCCCTGTTTCGACGTGCGGGCGTGCAGGCGATCTGATTCCCGGTAGGCGGTGGAAGCCTCGACGCTGCGTCCAAGTCTGTCGAGGACAAGACCCATCTGGTAGTGAATCCGCGGATCGTCAGGCTCTTCGCGAGCGGCCGTCTCAAGGCACCGGGCCGCGTCCTCGAGCCGGTCGAGCGAGGCGAGAGCAAGGCTCATCTGGTAGCACGACTCCCCCGACTCACCCTCAAGAGCGATGACGCGCTTGAAGGCTACGATCGAACGAGCGAACAGCCCCTTGTGGAGAAGCGCCACGCCGAGCTGGGAGTGCGCCGCCATGTTGTCCGGCGAGTACTTAACCGCAAGCTCAAGTTCGGGTAGTGCCTCGTCGTTTCGGTGGAGGCCGGCGAGAGCGACTCCGAGGTTGAAGCGCGCCTCAGCGCTCGTCGGCTCTGCGGTCGTTGCCTTCCTGAACTCCTCCACCGCATCGGAGAGCGCTCCTCTCTCTCCGTAGATGGCTCCGAGGTTCAGGTGCATCTCCGCATTGTCCGGGTCTATCTCGATGGCACGCTTGAACTCCAGTATCGCCTCGTCCGATCGACCAGTCGCGTCGAGCACGTATCCGAGATTGGTATGGGCCTTGGCGCACTCGTACTCCGCGTCGATGGCCTTGCGGTACCAGCTCTCGGCTTCCTCGAGTTCGTTTCTGCCGGCAAGGGTAACTCCGAGCCGGTAGTACGGCTCTGCCGTGTCGGGTTCAAGACTGATTGCCTTCATGTGCTGTTCGACAGCCTCGTCGCTGCGTCCACTCATATCGTAGACCCTGCCGAGGTTGTAGTACGCTACGGCACTCCTGGGATCGCTCCGTGCGGCGCGCTCGAACTCGGTCGCGGCGGCCTCCAGTAGTCCGAGCTTGCGATAGCATGTGCCACAGATCAGCATCGCATCCACATCCATCGGACACTTCGCCAGGAACTGCTGCAGAACCACGACGGCATCCGCATGCCGCTCCGAGTCGACATACACGGACGCGAGGTCCTTGAGAGCAGCGATCTCGTCTGGAGCGCTTCGAAGGCGCTTCTTGATATCCAGGAGCTCCCGCTTGAGCGAGGTCTTCAGAGACACCATCCGGCAGGCATCCTTCCCGGTATCTGTGAGAGTCCTACAGCTTGCCCCGGCTCTCCAGAACCTCCTTGATCTTCGTCTTGAGCTCGCTCAGATCGGCCGACTTCACAACGTATGCATCGGCCATCCACGACGCGAAATCCTGCTTGTACGTCGAATAGGCTGAGTTCAACACGACGGGAAGATTCCGCCGCGTCTCCATGATCGTCCTCAGGCAGTCGATACCGTCCATGCCCTCAAGACGGATATCGAGCACAACGAGGTCCGGCGGCGCCTTCTCGATCATCTCGAGCGCTTCCTCAGCACTCTCCGCGGTCTCAACCTCGTATCCTGCCCGAGTGAGTTCGCTCTCGTAGAGCTTGCGGATATTCCGCTCATCATCCACGACGAGGAGCTTCGTCATTCTCACCTCCGCTCGTTTCGTCCACGGCTCGTGATCGCTCATCATCCCGCGATCCGCCACGGCCTTCCGAGGCCATTTCATCACCTGCTTTGCCATATACTCGTTCGTGCTCCATTTCGGCGGTCGATCTCACTATCGGAAGGACCACCTGAAACGTGGAACCCTCACCCACCTTGCTCTCTACGCTGATCGTGCCGCCGTGATTCTCAACGATGCGGCGCGTAACCGCGAGGCCCAGCCCCGACCCCGATTTCCTTGTTGTGAAGAACGGAACAAACAGCTTGCTCATGACGTCATCGGGAATCCCCGGGCCGGTGTCCTGGATACGGACGACTATGGTATCGCCCTTCTGCAGACTCGTCACCGTGATCGTCCCACCATCCTCCGTAGACTGTATCGCGTTCCCGATGATGTTCAGGAACACCTGCTTGAGCTGGTTGGCATCCCCCACTGTCATGGGAAGACCATCCTGCAATTCTCCCACGAGGTGAATCTGTGAGGAGAGCACACCGTGAGACACAAGCTTCCTGACGTCGCGGAGGATCTGGTTGATATCGAGCGGACGGAGAACCGGCTGGAGATGCCGCTCGAGCGTGAGCTGCTCGCGCAGAATCTGCTCGAGCCTCGTCACCTCCTCAATGATGATGAGCGTAAGCTCGCGTCGCGGGTCTTCCGGATCCATGTCCTCATGAAGCTGTCTGGCAAACCCACCGACAGCTATGAGCGGGTTGCGTATCTCGTGAGCGACATTCGCCGCCATCCGCCCTATGCCCGTAAGCTGCTCGACCTCGCGAAGCTGGTTCTGCAGCTTCATCCGGTCGGCCACGTCCTTTATGTACTGGATAGCCTGAACGGTCTCCCCGCTCTCGTTCTTCACAGGGAACGTGTAGACATCAACGCCTCTCCTGTGAAACCCGCTGGCGAGCTTAAGCTGCGACACGAGAATGGCTGCACCGTTCGCGAACGTCGCGTGCGCCGGACATGCCTCACAGGCGGTATCACCACGACAGTACACCTCGAAGCACCGGCGTCCGACGATGTCCTGCGGTTCCATCCCTATGAAAGCGGCCTCGGCTTTGTTCACGGCGACGATACGGAAATCCGTGTCAACAATGATGAGCCCGTCGGTGATGCCGTCGAAGATAGCCTGAAGCTGTTGCTTGCTCTTGGCGATATCGCTATGCTCGCGGTCAACGCGGACTGAGCGTCCACGTCCCAGCCACCAGCCGCCGGCGACACCGACGAGGAGAAGGAGCCCTCCCCACACGATGGGACTTGCGAGAACCATGACAACTCCCGAAGAGTTTCATGACGACTCGGACCGGCTCGGGTAGACCTACAGGACCCCCGAACCCTGACCGTCCGGAATCCGCGGTCATGTTAGCCCCGTGGATGCCGGGTGTCAAGGCCAAGTCGAGTCGAACCCGAGTCTGAGACCCTGCATCCAATCTCAGGATGACAGGCCCAAAGAGGCAGGAGAAGGAAACGTCGGTCGACTTCGCGCCCCCTGGGTATCGGCGAAGCTCACCGAGCACACCTAAGGAGGGGATCAATGAAGCAACGCGCTACTATCGTCATGGGGCTCGCCCTGCTGCTGATCGCATCTTCGCTTGCGTGGGGAGCTCAATGGGAGATCACGTCCGACGAGAACCTGACACTCACGCAGCAGACCTACAGCAACAACTGGGCGGGTAAGGAAGTCGGTTCGATCTCCTGGACGCTGGTCTCAAATTCGACCGCTGGAAGCCAGCTCTCCGACAAGGTGCACTCGAAAAGCACTCTCAAGATCGAGTACGGTCAGACCCACGCCCAGGATGCGGAGACGGGCACCTGGATCAGCCCGGTCAACTCCACGGACCTCATCGACTTCGAGACGGTGTTCAGGATGACGCTCGGCGGGGCGGTCGATCCCTACGTCTCCGGCCGGTTCGAGTCGGCGTTCACCGACGAGAGAGACCCGGCAGAGATGAGGTATCTGAACCCGATTCGCCTGACCGAGAGCATCGGCGTGGCGAGAATGCTCATCGAGGAAGAGAAGAGGACATGGTCGGTGAGGCTCGGCGGCGCCGTCCGGCAGAGCATAGATGGGGCCGTGTACGACGAAGGAACTGGCGGATATGGGTCTGAGACGATCTCCGAGAGCGGGGCCGAGTTTGTGACTGAGTTCTTCACTCCCCTCGCGGAGGAACAGATCACTCTCACAAGCAGGTTCTCGATCTTTGCGGCGCTCCACAACTCAGAATCGGATGCGTTCGAGAACGACGACTGGAGATCTCCTGACGCCGAATGGAAGAACACCTTGACGGCGAGCATAGTAGATTTCCTGACGGTGAACCTCAGTCTCGATGCGCTCTACGACCGGGAGGTCGATTCAGACCCGAGATTCAGGCAGACTCTCTCGCTTGGATTCACATACAGGCTCCTGTAGAGCCTTAGGACTGCGGTCCGACTCAAGTCGATTTCCGCCGTCTGGACGTGCCACGCTTACGGGGGGCCTACTTGCTTCCCGTAGGCGAATGTGCTATTCCGTAAGCACTTGCTGTATGAAGGTGCCAAGGCGACGCGGTTGTTGACAGCCGTGTCGAGTACCCGTATATTCCGTAGTTCATCTATGAACCGCGATAACAACATAGGCGCCTGGCGTATGATCAGGCTGGTCGAACACTTCAGGCAGCTGCCGGACGGAGTGCGATTCTACTCGCTCCTGTCCGCGCTCGTGCTGATGCTGGCCGTTGCCTCAGGACTCACGGCAAGCCACGCGGCAGGCACGTCTTCCCTCGCGTTCAACCCACGAACACCGATGTTCCATCAGCTCTCCCCCTGGGGCAGGGTCATGGGCACGTCGGGGAGCGCATACCTCAAGTCCGGCTTCGACGTCATCGGCGTCATGACGCCCATTCCTGAAGAGGTCCAGAGCTACGACTACATCGCTGCTGCAGGAGAAGGACTCGAGGCGATAGCAGGCACGAACGGTGTCGACCTCGACCTCCTGGCCTGTGCGAACGGGGCGAGCTACGTGCGTGTGCCGAGACGGGAGACCGACGTTCGGTTGCCGCTCCTCTATTCGAGAGAGCGAAGCTGGGACCGGTCAATGGAGTTCCTCTATCCGCTCGCAGGCAAGATGCCGCTTGGCGGAAACGGCAGGGCGAAGCGCGGCGCGCCGACGATAGTCAGACACGCTGTCGCGCGTGGTGAATGTCTCTGGAACATCGCGAAGAAGTACCACGTGCGCATGGAAACGATAATAGGCATGAACGACCTCCCGAGCGCGCGGTACCTGAGACCCGGCCAGATACTGGAGATACCGGACACGGACGGCACCTACTCCGTCGTGAAGAGAGGTGACACCGTCAGCAGCATCTGCACGAAGT
>DAOVNE010000185.1 GCA_030630395.1 Candidatus Eiseniibacteriota bacterium | reverse complement strand
TGCTCCATTGAATCGTTCTCATTGCACGGGATATCCGGCAGGCGCAAAACGCACTCTCCCGGGTTCTCAGCACGGCATACGAGGGGACCTGTCTGTGGGTATCGTCTCCCCCGCACAGCACTTACGCACGGTACTACCGCATGATTACAGTCACTCCCAAGCCTCTCGGATACGGTTAGTAGCATAAACGTGACCATTTTTGCCCGGCCTCCGCGGGCTAGCCACAGGGTCGATGCCTCACGCATCACTCTCAGCTGCCGTCCTCCCCGGAACCCCTGTACTGGAGGGCTTCCAGAACATGGAGGGCGAGAACGGTCTCCTCACTCGCCAGATCCGCGATCGTTCGAGCCACGCGGAGAACCCTGTGGTAGGCCCTGGCTGAGAGCCTGAGCCTGTCCATTGCCGCACCCGCGGCCTCAATCGCCCCCGAGTGCGCCCTTGCCCGCTCAATCAGCATTCCCACTGGAACGCTCGCATTCCACCACACATCGGCGAGATCGCTGTACCGCTCGCGCTGCATTCCCCTCGCCGCCTCCACGCGTCCACGAACGGTCGCGGACTCGGGTTCCTGCCCTCTCTCCTGGAGTTCCTTGACTCCGGGTGCGGCCACCGGCACTCGGATGTCGATCCTATCAAGCAGAGGGCCTGACAGTTTGAGACGATACCGCCGCACGGCTTGGGCGGTGCACAGACACTTCCTTCCCGGGTCGCCGAGATGACCACACGGGCACGGGTTCATGCTCGCGATGAGTGCGAATGAGGCCGGAACGCGCACCGTCATCATCGAGCGCACGATGGTCACGTACCCGTCCTCAAGCGGCTGTCGGAGCGCCTCGAGCACGTCCCGACGGAACTCCGGAAGCTCATCCAGGAAGAGAACACCCGTGTGCGCCAGGCTGACCTCCCCCGGACGGGGAACGCGCCCGCCTCCTATGATCCCAGGGCTGGAGATGGTGTGGTGCGGCGACCTGAACGGTCTCGTCTCCAGGAGACCGCTTCCCGGAGGCAGCAGTCCGGATACGCTGTGGATCGCCGTAGCGGTCACGGACTCGCCGCGTGTGAGAGGCGGCAGGATGGTCGGTAGCCTCCTCGCCAGCATGGTCTTGCCGGCGCCCGGAGGACCGACCATAAGAAGATTGTGACCGCCGGCCGCAGCTATCTCGAGCGCACGTTTCGCGAAGCGCTGACCCTTGACGTCGCTCAGGTCGCACCCGGCCATGTCGGAGACGCCCGCTCGGGACGCCCGTGGGCAAGGATCCGCCTCTCCCCCCGACAGCACTCTGACCGCACTCTCAAGACTCGTGACGGGAAGGACACGCAGCTCTTCGAGAGCGGAAGCCTCTGCCGCATTGCCCGAGGGCACCATGATCGACCTCACCCCCTCTCGCTCGGCGGTCAGAGCGATGGGCAGCACACCACTCACGGGTCTTGTCGATCCGTCCAGTGCCAGCTCCCCTACAACAACCATGCGCTCGAGCGCCCCGGGATCGACCTGACCGGTGGCCGCCAGAAGACCGAGCGCTATGGGGAGATCAAGTCTGGCCCCTTCCTTCCTGACACCCGCGGGCGCGAGATTGACGGTGATCCTGTCCATCGGAAAGCGGAACCCCGCGTTGCGAATCGCGGACGCGACACGATCGCGGCCCTCGCGCACGGCGCTGTCACCCAACCCCACGGTCGCAAACGCCGGCAGCCCCCGCGTGACATCAGTTTCGACCCTGACCACGTACCCATCGATGCCGCTCACTCCCCCACTCAGTACGATCGAAAGCACAGTCATCCTCCCTCGCCGAACGCCCCCGGGATGTGGTTCAGGTGAAGCCCCAATCCACCATCCTCGAGGAGCACTTCAATCACATCGAACCGGCAGCCTACGTCGTGGACCGAGTGTTCACGCAGGTACCCGCGTGCCGCGAACAGGATCTGTTTTCTCTTCTTGACGCCGACTGCTTCGCCCGGTGTTCCCCATCGACCGGACCGCCTGAACTTCACCTCGACGAAGACCACCCGATGTCCGTCCCAGGCGATGATGTCGATCTCCTTCGTGCGATACCTGTACTGGAGTTCGAGGATTCTGTATCCCTTGAGCCGGAGGAACGCCGCGGCCATCCGCTCGGCGACGGTGCCTGATGCGCGTCTGTCCATTGCCACCCAATCTGGGGCGTGAGAAAGACAGGGGACCATAAGGGGGTTCTGCGCTCGGAGCGCGTGCGGGAAAGAAGACTCGGATGGGGAGCTTGGCTATCGGTTAGGGGTCAGATCGAATGGGGGCGCGGCTACCGCTTGCGGGTCAGATTCGTGCGCAGCCGCACGACACAGCGTTTGTACAGGCCGCGCAGACGTGTGAGCTCGTAGGGGTCGAGTTCATCACTGTCGGCGGCAATGAGCGACCCGACTGCGTCGAGGTCGCTTTGCGTCAGGGACGCCTTGAGACCGCGCCGGAACTGATTGTACTTGAGGGAGAATCCACCCGCCGACTCGAGCACGATTCTGAATGAGCGTCGGTGGATGCTGCACGGCCCGAGTCTGGTCAGAGCGGCGATGTGCTCCGGTGTTCCGTAACCCTTGTGGCGTGCGAACCCGTACCCGGGATACTCCTCCGCCATCTCGACCATCATCCGATCGCGAGTGACCTTGGCCACGATAGAGGCGGCCGCGATCGGAGCGGAGCGTTCGTCCCCCCGCTGGATGCTCGTCTGCGAGGTTTCGACATCGGGAATCGCGTGTGACCCGTCGACGAGAACATGGTCGGGACTGAGGCCCAGGTCGTGCACGGCGTCTCGCATTGCCCGCAGGGTGGCGTGGAGAATGTTGATCTCGTCTATGGTCTCGTGAGATACGCTTCCTACGCCCACGGCCAGAGCGGTGTTCATGATGTCGTCGAAGAGCTCCTCGCGACGCTGGGGGGTCAGTTTCTTGGAGTCGTTGAGTCCGTCGAGCGCTATCTCGCGTGGAAGCACAACGGCCGCTGCCATGACAGGTCCGGCGAGCGGGCCGCGGCCGACCTCATCCACACCGGCCACGGTCGTAGCGCCATCATCCCAGAGCTTCAGCTCGTGCCGGCGCATCTCCAGAATCCGTCGTCGCTCCCGCGCCTCGGCGGCCCGGCGCCTGCTGAGACCCTCCACGAGTTCAAGAACACCCTTGCGCGGATCAGCCTCCATCGCCAGCCAAAGAGAATCGCCGGGTTCGGGAGGAACTCCGGCGACCATCTCACGTATGCTGCGAATGCTCAGACCCGATAGATCCACCTTCAGGTCGGACGAATCCGAGGAGTCCGACTGCGACCCATCCGAACTTGGCGAATCGGGACGCGCTGCGTCCCGGGTCGGAGCTTCATCCTGCTTGTCTACTTCTGGTACGTCGTTCGCCTGCTCCTGAGCCCGCCCGGACATGAGCCTTCTCTCCCATCCGTCAACAAGGGGATGCCGATTCCCGAGGGGGTCAAGATCAGGGACGCTAGGAGATTCCCCTGGCCTTCGTCTTCGCGGACTTGCCTGTCCTCTTCCTCAGGTAGAAGAGCTTCGCCCTTCTGGCCTTGCCGCGCCGTGTGACTCTGATCTTCTTGACGTTCGGCGAACGCAGGGGGAAGATCCTCTCGACACCGATACCCTGGCTTACGCGCCGCACGATGAAAGTCTCGTTCACACCGCTTCCTCGTCTGGCGAGCACTGTTCCCTCGAACGCCTGGGTCCGCTCCTTGCCGCCTTCCCTGATGCGCACGTCGACGCGGATCGTATCACCGATCGCGAAATCAGGTGCATCGGTACGCTCGCTCAGAAGCTCTATCTCTCTTACCTTCTCGTTCATTCCCAAACTCCCATATGGATCGAGGCCTCGTCATTGGGCCCGTGCTACTCCTCCGCCTTCATCTCTCTCAGTATCTCCCGGTCTTCATCCGTCAGATCCGCCTTCTCCAGCAGATCGGGTCTCCGTTCAAGCGTCACCGCCAGGGCCTGCTTCCTCCGCCACCGACGAATCCGCTCGTGGTTTCCGGACAGAAGCACCTCGGGCACACGCATTCCGCGAAACTCCTCAGGCCGCGTGTAGACCGGCGGTCCCAGAATCCCCTCGTAGAAGGAATCCGTCTCCGCCGATTCGATATCTCCGAGGACACCTGGTATGAGCCGCGTCACAGCATCTACCAGGATCATTGCGCCCAGCTCTCCGCCGGTGAGAATGTAGTCCCCTATCGATATCTCGTCCGTGACGGCGTCAAGCACTCGCTCATCGACTCCCTT
>DAOVNE010000248.1 GCA_030630395.1 Candidatus Eiseniibacteriota bacterium | reverse complement strand
CCCCGCCGTGGCACCCGAGTTCAACAACATCGTCGGTCGTGTAGGTGTTGGGAGCCAACATGACGGTCGCGAGGACTTCATCTACCTCGCGACCCGTTGAATCAACTATGTAGCCGTGGTGCACCGTGTGGGAGGGGGCGCGGGAGAGACGCGCGGAACCCCTGAAGATCGTATCTGTTATCCGGACGGCGGCAGCACCTGCTATCCGCACGATGGCGATCCCGCCCGGCCCGATCGCGGTGGCGACGGCGGCGATTGTATCCCGGGGCGTAGCTCTCACAACCAGCTCCGCCCGAGGGCGCAGACCCGAGACATCGTCCAGGCTACCTCTTTCTTCTCCTGCGGGAGCGGCTCTTCGGCTTCTCGCTCGCAGGAGCCACGACAATACTCTTGTCCTGACCGTGTCCTATGCTCTGAGTCACAACGGCCGGGTCATCCCGCAGAGCGGCGTGGACTATCTTGCGGTCCTCAGCCCCAAGCGGCTCCATCGTCACCTGCTGCCGCGCCGACTTGACCTGCTCGGCGAGTGAAAGCGCCTTCGACTTGAGGAAGTCATCGCGGCGGCGCTTGTATCCGCTTACGTCAAGCACGATCTTCTTCGACTGCATGTTCTCTCTCTGGAGCATTCTGTTCGCCACGTACTCGAGCGCACTCAGCGTGTTCCCGGACTTCCCGATCAGAAGCCCATCAGCGCCGGCCGTCTCTATGTCGAAGACGAGCGTGCTCTTCTCCTCCGTGATGTGGAGTTGGCAGCTGAAGTGCATACGGCCTAGAAGGTCTCTCACGATCTCCTCCGCACGATCGCGGGACGAGATTCTTCGCGTGACCTGAACCCTCGCGGGCGCACCCTTGAGGATGCCCAGGAAACCGCGGCGTCCTTGTGAGATGATCTTGACGTCGGCGTCCTCTCTCGGTATGCCGAGGTCTTTCAGTGCCGTCATCGTCGCCTCTGCGACGGTCTTTCCCTCAGTCTCGACTGCACGAGTCATTCCTAGCAGTCCTCCTGTGATACTCCGTCTCCAGCCGACCTAGGTTGATGAGATTGTCGGCTGCGATGTAGGCTCGCCCTCGGCCGGCGGTTCTTCGGTCGCCGTGTCGGGGCCGCGGTGGATGTAGTACTGCTGTACAATGCTCAGAACGGTGTTGACGAACCAGTAGATCACGAGGCCGGACGAGAAGTTGTAGAAGAGCGCCGTGAAAATGATAGGCATCATCTTGCCCATCATCGCCTGCTGTGGATCCTTGGACGTGAAGCGTTGCTGCACGAGCATTCCCAGTCCCATCAGAAGTGGGAGGATGTGAATCGGGAATCCCGCGATGTGGAAGATCGTGTCGGGCTGCGAAAGATCCGTGATCCAAAGCGCGAACGGTGCACCCCTGAGCTCGATCGTTGTACGGAGCACCTGGAAGAGGGCGATGAACACCGGCATCTGCAGGAGCATTGGAAGACAGCTCCCAAGCGGGTTCACCTTCTCTTTCTTATAGAGCTCCATCTGGACCTTCGCCAGCGCCTCCTTGTCGTCCTTGTGCTTCTCCTGGAGCGCCTTGAGCTTGGGCTGAAGGTCCTGCATCCGCTTCATCTCCGAGAAGCTCTTGTGTGTGAGCCTGTAGAAGATGAGCTTCGTCAGAATCGAGAACAGAATAATGACAAGACCGTAGTTGGGGATCAGACCATGTGTCCACACAAGTGCGCGGAGCATAAGGACCGACAGTGGTCGTGTCAGCTTCCATCCAAGATCGACGGCAGTTTCGAGCCCAAGTCCCAACTCCAGTACTCCGAGGTAGTCCTGAGGTCCCGCGTAGACAATGAAGGTGCGCGTCGTCGCCCCAGACCCCAGATCCATGGTCGCCTCAAAACCGGCCGTCCGCGCGTCTCCATCGCCAAACATCTCGACCTCGCGAAACGCTGCATCGTCCGGCACGACTGCAACCATGAAGTAACGAGACGTCGCGGTCACCCACGCTATCTCGCCCGACTTCTTCCTGCTTTCCTTCTTGAGCGCCCCGAGGTTCTCCCGATCCGCGCCCCCATCGACCATCGCGACCGACGCGAGAGACCGGTCCTCCTCCTTCTGCTCGGTCGGCATGATCCCGGGCCACCCGATTCTCATGTCTCGCTGTGCGGCCGGCCCGCTCGGTCCTTCCACCGAGACGCCCGCCGTAAACAGATAGCTGTCTGAGTGAAACACGTACTCTCTTCTGATGTGCAGTCCCGCGTCGTTCGTCGCGTCGAACACGAGTGTTGCACTGCGACCGTCAGACAGAACGATGTCGATCGGGCCGCCGTATTCGAACGCCCACTCGCTCACATCAACTGTGGTCGCGCCGTGTGTGATTGTGACATCGAGACCCAGGGAGCCATCAGGAACAAGCTCAATGGGCTCGCCTTCGGTTCCTGTGTGCTCCTTAAGCTGCCAGGAGAGAAGCACTCCGCCCCGCGTCGACAGGGTCGCCTGCCAGAGCTCCGACTCTACCGAGATCAGGCTCTCTTGCGTGCCGACACCCGCGACTATATCCGTCAAGGTGTCCGTTTCACTTGAGATGTCGTCTCTTCCCGCCGGCTCACTCTCCGTCAGATCCGTCACGTCTGCCAGCGTCTCGCTCGTTACCGCCAGCGACTCCACGGTCTCTACTGCGAGGTTCTTGGCCTTCTGGCTCATCCAGAAGTTGTATCCGAAGAGCACCAAGAAGATGAGGACGACCGCCAAGAGGGCGCGCTTCTGATCCATTCACTCCTCCTGCATCAGGTTCCGTCTAAACCGCTAGCTCTGCACTGATTGATTGGCTCCACCCGGCACGGGATCAACCCCCCCGTCTGCCCATGGGTGGCAACGTAGTACGCGCCGGACGGCAAGCCATGTGCCACGCAGAAGTCCGTGTGACAGTAGTGCCTGTCTGGCGTATTCAGAACATGTGGGGGTGTAACGACAGCTTGCGGGGAATAATGGTGATATGAGGCGCTGGTACACACGTACGACTACCACCAGAACTCTGGTGATAACCAGGGGTCTTCCACTCGAAGACTCGATAGTCCGCATGGAACCGACAACCCATGGCCGCACTCGCGGCCTTTGTCTTCCCGCTTCAGCTTGTCTGGTCGGAGGCGCGTCTAAGCGCGGCGTCGAGCGCGTCGATGATGTCGCCGTGCGGCGCTCTGCCTGTCTTCTCGGTAGCCACGAAGACGAGGGTCCGGATTTGGGAGAGGTCTGCGTTGCTCGTTCTGAATGTCTCCCGAAGGACCCTTCGGGCGCGGTTTCTCTTAACCGCCCCTCCGGCTCGTTTCCCCGCCAGGAAAGCAACTCCCGGCGGCCCCACACCTCTTTCGTAGTGCAGTCTGAAGTAGGGTGTCCGCACTACGCTTCCCGTCCGCATAGCTGACGACAGAAGCCGGCGCTCCCTGATGATCCGACGTCTGGGCAGCTTGT
>DAOVNE010000051.1 GCA_030630395.1 Candidatus Eiseniibacteriota bacterium | reverse complement strand
CGGCGGAGACCTCCGCCTGAGCAATGCCGCCTCAGCAGTTGGCGGCGGAGACGAGCAGCGCCACCTCCAGCTCGTGGACATCGTCAGCGTTGATCCCCGGAAGGTTGAGGAGCTCATCGGACAGGGTGAAGCCGTAGTCCGCCCACCCACCATCCGTATCGATGATGTGGAAGGTCGAGCTCGCGGTCCACGGACAGATGTTGCTCGTCGCGGCCAGTGCCGTCTTGCCGAGCGGCGCACCGTTGACATCAAGATAGGTCAGAATGAGACCTGCGGCACACCACGCGCCGCCCCCATCGACCGCGGTCGAGGAGAGCCTGGCGGAGAACTGCACGTCGGTGTTCGGAATGATGATCGGCTGCCAGAGCTTCGCGTTGCCGTGGCCGTTGTTGCTCAAGACCTTCACCTCGTAGTCCGGATCGGCATCGAACGCCGTGCTACGCTGAATGTAGAGGTAGGAGCCGGCGATGCTCTGATCCCAACCAGTTGTGAGGGGCTGTTCGATGTCACCGTTTTCCAGGAGGTGCAGACTCGACGCCCCCGCCGGGAGGGTAAGGCACAGTACAAGCAGCAAGACTGCCACTGGGTTTCGCATCCTCTTCCCTTTCATCTTGAGGCCCGTTGCATTTGGCCTGCTTCGGGGCCCGTCACATACGACTCACAATCAGTTCTCGTCCTTACGGCCATTTCTCCATATCTTATTATATTACCACAAACAGACCATCGGTTCAAGACTCATAACTTGTGCACACTTGTCGTGTTACAGTACGTTCAGCACTATCATTGTGCCTGTGGGCAACTACTGTCTCGTTGTCTTTCACGGAACTTGCTATGATTAGATAAGATATGGACTTCCCAGTTTGAGATGCAACACGCAGGCAGGAGGTTTCAGAGCATGACAAGACGACGAGTTCTCTTCCCTGTGCTTCTCGCCCTTGCGCTGATCGTGGTGCTCTGGGCAGTGCACGACACACGCACCGCACAGCTCATGACGACTGAAGAGGTTGCATCTCGAATCGCAGCCGAGAAGGCATCGCTCAAGGCTGAGATGGCGGCAGAGGGAAAGCTCTACGAGCCGGGGACCTTCCCGAACGACTGGGCATTCGCTCAGCGGGCATACCCCCATGAAGAGATTAACCACGAGCAGATGGCCGAGGCGTTGGCCGACGGACATGCCCTGAGGCTCTCGGCGATGCGGTCGGGCCGTGCGTCGTGGCAGGAGCGCGGGCCAAGCAACATCGGGGCTCGTCTCACTGACCTCGCCTTCGACCCTACAGACCCCAACACCATCTATGCGGCCATGGCTAGCGGTGGACTCTTCAAAACCACCGACGGCGGAAGCTCCTGGGATCCGATCTTCGATGACCAGCCGGTCCTTACCATAGGTGACATCGCAGTCGACCCAGATGATCCGGACATCATCTACGTGGGCACCGGGGAAGCAAACGCCTCGAGTGCAAGCTGGTTCGGAGCCGGGCTCTTCAAGTCGACGGATGGCGGATCCACCTGGAGCCATCTCGGCCTCGAGGAGACTCGCTACACCGGTCGGATCGTGATCGACCCGAAGAACACCGACCGCATATGGGTAGCGGCGACGGGAACGCTTTTCGGGACGAACCCGGACCGCGGTGTCTACCGGTCGGCGGATGCGGGTGACTCATGGACGCAGGTCTTCGCGCTGACGGATTCGACTGCAGCGATCGATCTGGCCATCAACCCCGATCATCCGGATACGGTCTATGTCGCAATGTGGGAGCGTGTCAGAAGACGCACGTACAGGAGATCCGGTGGGCCGTCGAGTGGCATCTACCGCTCCATCGACGGCGGCGACACGTGGTCCGAACTGACGAGCGGGCTGCCGTCCGGTTCTGGAGTCGGCCGCATCGGCATCTCAGTGTGTGAATCCGACCCGAGCGTCATCTATGCCATCTATGTCGATGACCCGGGCTACTTCGACGGTCTCTTCAAGAGCACGGACGGCGGCGACACCTGGACGCAGACGAACGACGGCGCACTGTCCGGCCTGACGAGCTCCTTCGGCTGGTACTTCGGCCAGGTGCGAGTCGATCCAAGCGATCCGGATCGCGTATTCGCACTTGGTGTGCCCTTCTACAGGTCTCAGAACGGAGGCGCAAGCTGGTCGGAGGTAGGCTCCAGCAACCACGTCGACCATCATGCCATGGAGTTCGACCCAACCGACGCCACGAGGATATTCGAGGGCAACGACGGGGGCATCTACGTCTCGACGAACAGCGGAAACTCCTGGACGAAGCTCTATGACCAACCGACGAACCAGTTCTACGCGATCGAGATCGACTACCAGCACCCAGAGCGGCTCTACGGTGGAACGCAGGACAACGGCACGCTCAGGACCCCCACCGGCGCGACCGATGACTGGGAGAGGATCTTCGGCGGGGACGGGTTCTACACGATCGTGGATCCGACGGACCCGAACACGATCTACTGCGAGTACCAGTGGGGCAACGCCTACAAATCCACGGACTTCGGCGACTATTGGTCGTGGGCGCTAAGCGGGGTTGATGACTACGATCGTAGAAACTGGTCGTCACCTATGGTGATGGACCCCTCCGACCCGCAGACGCTCTACTTCGGGACCTACAGGCTCTGGCGCACGACCAACGGCGCCTCATGGTGGAACGCTATCAGCACCGACCTCACGAACGGAGACCAGGGTAGCTACGGCACGATCACGACGATCGCAGTCTCTCCGAGCAACCCGGACGTCATTTACGTTGGAACCGACGACTCGAACGTCTGGGTCACCGAAAACGGTGGTGGGAGCTGGTCGAATGTCTCTTCATCGCTTCCGAATCGCTGGGTCACACGTGTCGCCGTCGATCATAGCGACGCATCGGTCGCCTACGTGACCTTCTCAGGCCTGAGATGGGATGAGGAGGTCGCCCATCTCTACAGGACGGACGACTCAGGCGCGACGTGGACGGACATCAGCGGGAACCTCCCGGACGCCCCGTTCAACGTGGTCGCCGTCGATCCGGACCTGCCGTCCGTGATCTACGTCGGCACGGACGTCGGCTGCTTCTTCACGAGGGACCTGGGCGCGAACTGGGACGTGCTCGGAACAGGACTCCCTCCGGCGCCCGTCTTCGACCTCAAGATCCACCAGCCGACGAGAACGCTCGTCGCGGGAACTCACGGGCGTTCGATGCACTCGATCGACCTGGATGATGTGACCGGCGTAGGTGATGTGGTCGCCGAAGCGAAGACCATCGCCGAGTTCGCGAGCTTCCCAAACCCGTTCAACCCGAGTACGACGGTGGCATACCAGCTGTCTCAGCCGGCGAGTGTCTCAATCACGGTCCATGATCTGGCCGGAAGATGCGTGCAGACGCTCGAGTCCGGCTACAGGAACGCCGGTCAGCATGAGACGCACTGGGATGGACGGAACGATGAGGGGCTGGTGGTTTCGAGCGGTACGTACTTCGTCAGGATCGAAGCGAATGGAGAGGCGGTCGCAAGGAAGATCAGCCTCTTGAAATAGCAGGAGAGCACCGGCTCTCTTCATGATGGATCGGGGGAGCGCGCTAGCTCTCCCTGAAGGTCTCAAGGAAGCTCAGGAACGTACCCACGTCCTGGTAGTTCGTGGCGATCCCAAGGGATATGCGCACGGCTCCAGTGTCTTTGCTGTCGATGCACTGGCGAAACTCGTTCAGCGTGATCCTCGCGTCGACATCGGTGAAGCACGCTGCGATCTCATCTTTCTCAAGACCGAGCGCCATCTCCCCCGCTCCGGGGTTACAGAAGCAACCTGTGCGGAGCGATATACCCCACTCGTTCGCGCGTTCCTCAACTGCCAGATGATCTACCGTGGCGCCTTCTGCATCGTACACGTTGAAGGCGACGGTAGCGCCACGGCACTCCATATTCTCAGGGCCGTAGACCTTGACGACGGGGCGATCGGTCCCATGCCTGAGCGCGACCATTCGCTCAAGAAGCCAGGCGGTAAGGCACGTCACTCGCCGGTGTATGGTCTCGATGCCGACCGATTCGATGAAGTTGAGACCCCGTTCCACGGCCGGGAGACACACGTAGTTCGGTGTGCCGTCCTCGAACCTCGCCGCCCCCGATGCCATGAGATGCTGGTCGGCCTGCACGGAGACCACGGTGATCGTACCCCCCGAAAACCACGGACGGTGAAGCTTCCCCAGCGCTCCGCGTCGCGCGATGAGAACACCGACACCGGTCGGATAGCCAAACATCTTGTAGAACGACACACAGACATAGTCCGGGTGGTAGCGACGGAGATCGAGGGTGTTCGTGGGTACAAACGCCGCCGCATCGAGGAATACGTCCCACCCCCTCGACTGCGCGATTTCGATCCAGCTAAGGGGATGCTGAACACCTGAGAAGTTGGACTGAGCGGGATAGACGAAGAGCTTGTTCTTCGCCTCGGCGCCTTCGTTGAGAGCTCGTTCGACGATATCTTCGGAGATGCACAGGTCCGGCGGCACAACCGGAAGATAGCGCGTGGTCGCGAGCTCTGCCCGGCTGAACTCACGGATCCCGTTCGCCGAATTGTGATTGTCAAAACTGAGGAGAAGCTCGTCTCCATCGGAGAATGGGTAGGCCTCCCCCACGAGCTTCAGCGCGTGGCTGGCGTTGGCGGTGAAGATGACCACGTACTCCTCGGGTGAAGCCTTGAAGAAGCTGAGCACGCGGTTGCGACAGCGCTCAATCAGCTTGGTGGACACCGACGATGTCGGGTTTGACGAGTGCGGATTACCCAGAACATTGCCGAGCAGAAACTCGGAATGCTGCCTCACTTGAGACTCGCCGTAGAGCCCACCTCCGGTGTAGTCGAGGTAGACATGGCCGAGTCTGTCCAGTCGTGCGAACTCGGTGGCCCGGAGTTCATCGAGCGCGGATGTCTCGCCATACTCCGGACACTGCTTGAGGAACGACTCGAGGCCGCGCGGTAGTTCGCTCTCTCGCGCTGAGTTGGTATGTGCTGCCAAGAGAACTCCTCCGAAGACCGAGGGGACCGGCATTAAGCTAGTTGATGTACCCAAGAGACTCGAGCTTCTTGAGCGTCTCTTCGTCCAAGGTGATGCCGAACTCCTCGTGCGTGTAGATGACGAGGCTCTGCTCGAACTCCTCCAGCTCACTTCTCATCTCAGCACAGCGGTCTCCCCGCGCTGATGCCAGTGAGTGGAGCTCGTCCGGGTCGGCCACGAGATCGTAGAGCTCCTCGATACCGGGCTCGGTCAACACGTACTTCTCATCTCCGCTGATGACGGCTCGCAGAACACGGCTGCCGTACCACGGCGGGCTGCGAAGATCGGAGAAGTGCGGTCTGTCCCCGGAAAGATCTCCCTCACCGCGTAGAGCCGGAAGCAGACTGATGCCCTGCTCGACGGCGCTCGGGGCAAGTCCGACGAAGTCCCTCAGCGTTGGGTGGATATCGAGGATGGAGACACGCTCCGCGATCCTCTGCGCGGCCGGGATCTCACCGGGACAGTACACAACGAGCGGCACATCCAGGACCTCACCGTAGAGAGTCCTGCTGTGATCCCAGTCGCCATGGTCGAGGAATTCCTCACCGTGGTCTGAGGTGACAACAACCAGGGTGTTCTTGTCCCACTCCATGAGCTCAAACAGCTCGCTGATCTTCTGGTCGACGTAGTTGATCTCGCTGTCGTAGGCGGAGATGGAATCCAGCAGTTCTCCCTCAGCCGGCTCGTACCAGGGCGCCTGCTTCTCGTATGGTCTGTGGGGATCAATGTAGTGCAGATAGAGGAAGTACGGCTCTCGATCCTGGATCGCCGGGGCCCACCCCTTTACGGTAGCATTGACTGTCGCCGCTCCCTGGAAATCCGTCTTCCGGAACTTCCCGAAGCCTTCGTCGAAGCCCTGCTCATAGCTGACATTGATGTTGTCGCTCACCGCCCATGTTGAGTAACCGGCCTCCTTGAGCACCTCGGCCATGGTCGTGGTCTCTCCGGGAATCCGATTCAGTGTGATCGATGGGTTCGCCTGACGCAGCATCTGGGTCGCTCGGAAACCGGTGAGAACTCCGTGTTGTATCGGGTGGAGCGATGTCACGAGCGATGCCGTGGCTGGAGCGGTCCAGGACGACGTCGAGTGCGCCCGTTCGAAAACCACACCTTCCTCGGCCAGCCGACTGAGGAAAGGAGCCGTGTTCTTCTCGTACCCGTGGAATGGAAGGTGGTCCGTCCTGAGCGTATCGATGACGATGAGGACGATGTTGTGCCGAGGTTTCGACACGATGCCGCAGGAGACTGCGATGAATGTAAGAACGACGAGCAAGCCCGCCGCAACGAATCGCAGTGTCCGCTTCATCTCTCCCCCAAGCTCTCGATGATGAATACCGATAGACCACCAGCACACCAGTTACGATGGTAGCCCAGACATGGGGAGACGTCAATATCGTGGACGACAGAGAGAACCCAGCGAAAACCGAGGCTACGGACGCGTCTTCGCAGCGCCGGGGCGCAGCCTGTCGACCATCATCCTTCGCATACCGGGGAGCGCGCTGTACCAGAACTCCGAGAAGTCGCGCTCCATTCGCCAGCGAGTCCACACTGCGATCACGAGCGTTGCGATGATGACCAGAAGAAGAGCCACGGCGAGTAACGCCGCCCATGCACCACTACAGATGCCTCTGCCGAACACCTCCCACAGCACGAGTAGCCGCTCGCCTGATGTGGGCAAGAAATCTCCGGTGACCTTCTTGAGGGTCAAGGCGGCCAGAACACAGAGACCAAGGGCCGCGGCCAGGAAGAAGTAGTGCGCGACGGACCTGACCTGTGCAACCCACCCCTCAAGATCCAGCAGGCTCTGCGGTGGACGAGATCCACCACCCCACTTCGGGAAGCGACGCCTGAGGCCGGCTGCAAGCGTCCACTCACCGAGCCTCTCGGTCAGGAACGTCTCGACATCCTCTCCCAGATCGGCCACGTGGTCTGCCGCCGGTCCCCCCCTGGTCTCGGCAATGGTACTTGAGCAGGGGACGTTGCCGGGTGCATATCCCTCGATCTGCTGGGCAATGCGCTCGAGCGCACTCACGTGGATCGCCGGCTTCGCGTCGTGCTTGTCGCAGATGTCCCATATGTTGCGAGGCTTGTAGCGGTAGAAGTACGCCGCTCCTCCGCGCGAGTCCGCCAGCTTGTCATTGGCGTTCCTGGAGTCGTGATACGTCGCACGGACCTCAGGGATGAACCGCAACTCGGCGGCCTCGGCCTCCCCCATCATCCAGTCGAGAGCGGCCAGCGACATTCCGTGTTTGGGGAATCCGCCACCGACATTCGTGTGCGCCCCCGAGAACCACACCTGAGTGAGCCAGGAACCTGTGTCCTCACTCTCATTCCACAGCAGAGGATGGAAGGTTGCTCGCTCATCATCTACCGCAAGCGCCTGACACGCGCGGTCCACGCGATGACGGCCCTTCTCGTCCAGAAGGGAGTAGTTCGGGAACTTGAAACGGTAGAGGACCCTGTTCACGAACTCCGCCACCCTGTCATCCGGGAACCCGAGAGCATCGACCGTGTCCCACACCCCGATGAAGTGAATGTGGGGAGTGCCCT
>DAOVNE010000143.1 GCA_030630395.1 Candidatus Eiseniibacteriota bacterium | reverse complement strand
TACATCCCCTTGAGGCAGACCATCACGATCTCGCCTATCCGGGGCTGCATTGAGAGGACCTCGCCTGGAGAAATGGTCCGTGTGAAGACCTGCATGATTCCACCAGGTATGCCGGCGCTGGCGATCTGAAACCGATCCGGCTTGCCTCCGGCACCCGTCAGGAACAGATCGCATCTGTCTTCGGCTCTCGTCAAGGCGACACGAGGCAGCGACTCGTCGGTTACGAAGACCGAGGGGTTCTCGCCAAGCGCGTCCGCGATTCGCTGGAGAGCTCCGATCGTCGGCGACGTTTTCCCACGCTCTACTTCTGAGATGTGGGTGGCTGACATCCCGCAGCGACGGGCTACATCCTTGAGCGTGAATCCTCTCCGAAAGCGGGCGAGGCGCAGTCTACGTCCCAGTTCCTTCTTGCTCGGCATCTCAAGTCTCCATCGTTCAGCTCGTGCATCATGGCCCGAGGCTTTGAGGGTGGCACCTCGATCATCGCATGTAGAGTTGCCAGTCGCAACCGTGACCGTTGAACAAACTGATTTCACGAAAAGGTATCATGATACAGGAATACGGTCAAGTCGAAAGAGCGACCGCAATTCCGGCGCCGCCGGTCCGCTCGTGTTCCCTCTTTTGGCCCCCAGTCTGGTGCTTGACACTGGGCGATGGTGCTGCTAACCTCAGGTGTTTCGCTAAAGACGGCACGAAGGTGCATTCGTCTTCCACACGGGGCTTCTTCCGGGAGGGGACACATGGTCAGCGATCTTCAGGGGCTCTTCTCAACAAACGCACGAGGGATGAAGAAATCGATCATCCGCGAGCTTCTCAAGCTTACTCGGAGGCCGGAGGTCATCTCATTCGCCGGAGGTCTGCCCGATCCGAACGCCTTCCCCATAAAGGAAGTAGGAGAGATTGTGCTCGACGTCCTTGAGCGCGAGGGCAAGACGGCGCTGCAGTACAGCCCGACTGAGGGCGATCCGAAGCTCAAGGATGAGCTCATCGCCTACCACGAGCAGGAGAACGGCATCAAGCTCAACCCGGACAACATCCTCATCACGGTCGCCTCCCAGCAGGCGTTGGATCTTGTCGGGAAGTGTTTCATCGACAACGGTGACCCGGTCATAGTCGGGCAGCCGACGTATGTCGGGGGCCTGAGCGCCTTCCACAACTACGGCGCGCACATGATCGGAGTTCCGCTGGATGAAGGCGGAATGCGGATGGACCTTCTCGAACTCGAACTCAAGAAACTGAAGCAGACGGGGCTGAGACCGAAGTTCATCTACGTGATTCCCGACTTCCAGAACCCGGCCGGTCTCACGATGAAGGAGGAGCGTCGGAAGGAACTTCTGAAGCTCGCATACAAGTACGATTCGCTGGTCGTTGAGGACAGCCCGTACCGAGAGCTCCGCTATGAGGGCGAGAGTGTCGAGACGATCTACGCCCTTGACGGCACGGGACAGGTGCTCGGGCTTCACACGTTCTCGAAGATCCTGTTCCCAGGCATGAGATTGGGGTGGGTGATCGGAGATGAGGCGGTGATCCAGAAGCTCGTGACGGCGAAACAGGCGACCGATCTGTGCACGCCGGCTTTCACTCAGGCGATCGTGGCTGAGTTCATGAGCAGGAACCTCCTCAGCAAGGTGGTCGAGAATGTCAAGAGCATCTACTCGGAGAAGATGGCGATAATGCTCAAGGCACTCGACGACTACATGCCCGATCTCGCCGGTCTCGAGTGGACGCGGCCCGAGGGCGGGCTTTTCCTCTGGGTGACACTACCGACGCACATGAACTCCGAGGAGCTGTTCTACGAGGCGATCGAGAAGAACGTGGCGTTTGTCATTGGCTCGGCGTTCGACTGCACCGGTGAGGAGAAGAACACGATGCGACTCAACTTCTCCTTCCCGTCGAAGGAGGACATCGTCGAGGGAATCAAGCGCCTTGCCAAGGTCATTGAGGAATCAGATCGAACCAGCAGGAAGTCACACGGCGTCATTGCCACACCGTAAGCACGTGGCGGGGAACGTGATTGCCGCGCCGCAGGCACGCGCGGCGGGAAATGTGGTTGCCGCATTCTTCCTCGCGGTAGTACGATTTCGGACTCGGTGAGATTAGTTGATGTAGAAGGGCACAGCACGGTCGTGGTGACCGACAGAACCAGGAGAGGAATGCATGGCGAACATGGACAAGACCGCTGATCTGGCAGGACCCGGAATCAGCACGTACGAAGAGGTGGCGAAGATTCTTCCCGATGGTTACGAGCCGATTCTCCCTCCGATGGAGCGTATGAAGGCGCTCTACGAGATCAAGCGGTACATTGAGGACGGCCTTGCCAAAGAGCTGAATCTACAGCTCGTGCAGGTCCCGCTTATCGTGGAGAAGAGCAGTGGCGTCAACGACGATCTGGATCGCGATGGGTCGCGTACGCCGGTCGACTTCCCGTGCGGTCTCGGACTCGACAAGCGGATCGAGGCGCAGGTCGTTCAGGCTGCCACGAAGTGGAAGCGCCCGGCCTTGAAGCAGTTCGGCTGTGCGGTGGGCGAGGGGATCAACACCGACATGCGTGCCGTGCGGAAGGACTACTTCCTCGACCACGACCACAGCTCCTATGTGGACCAGTGGGACTGGGAGAAGGTCATCTCCGACAAGGACCGCAATCTCGATTACTTGAAGGACACCGTCCGCAAGATCTGGAAGGTTCTCTACGGTGCGGGGAAGCACGCGCAGGAGCTCTTCCCGGAGCTCAAGACCGACAAGTACCCGGACTTCCCCGAGGAGCTTGAGTTCTTCCACGCTGAGGAGATCCTGGAGATGTACCCGGACCTTCCGAGGAAGCAGCGCGAGACAAGGCTCATCATGGAGCATCCGGCGGTTTTCATCATCGGTATCGGCTGGGTTCTCAAGGACGGGTACCCGCACGAGATGCGCGCGGCGGACTACGATGACTGGGTTACGCCGACTGTCTCCGAGAAGGGCGAGCCGATGCACGGGCTGAACGGCGACATCCTCGTATGGAACCCGGTGACGAAGCGGCGTCACGAGCTCACATCGATGGGCATCCGTGTGACCAAGGAGACGCTCAAGCAGCAGCTCGAGCTCACAGATCAGATGGACTTCCTCGACCGGCCGTACCACCAGGCCATCATGAACGATGAGATCCCGCTCTCGATAGGTGGTGGTATCGGGCAGGCGAGGACCTACATGTACTTCCTTCGCACGGCGCATCTCGGTGAGGTGACGGTATCGATCTGGCCTGAGAAGCTCAAGGAGATCTGTGCCGCGAAGAACATAACCGTTCTGGAGTAGTCTGGGTTGCGATGACGGAATCGCTGTACCCTCGGACAAAAGGGGCCGTTTGTGGGAAAGCACCGCAGATGGCCCCTTGTCTTGCAGCACGGAGCCCGGGGTTTGGCGGAGGCGCGATCTGTGCTATGCTCCTAGGGTTCTGGGCGGTTCTGTCCGTCGAGCAAGGAGATGTGACATGTCGGGAGTCCTGAGAGTGCTGGCCGTTAACCCGGGCGGCATGACCACCAAGATCGCCGTCTACGAAGAGAACTCGCGCGTCTATGAGGCGACCGTGGACCACTCACGTGAGGAGCTTTCGGAATTCGACACCATTCCCGACCAGCTCGACTACCGGAAGACCGCGATCGAGGCTGCTCTTAGGAGCGGCGGCTACCACGACAAACCGTTTCACGCTGTCGTCGGCAGGGGAGGTCTCTTCAAGTCGATCCCAAGTGGAACCTACGTTGTCAATGAAGAGATGCTTGAGGATGCGCGGACCGGGTACGCAGGGCAGCATGCCAGCAATCTCGGTGCGCTTCTGGCCGAGGCGCTCAGACGGGATCTCGGCGGCAGGGCATTCGTCGTCGACCCGGTCTGTGTGGATGAGTTTGAGCCTCTTGCCAGGTACTCAGGGCACCCCGAGATCAAACGCAAGAGCCTCCTGCACGCGCTCAACATCAAGGCCACGGCCAAGAAGGCGGCCGCGAAGCTTAAACGCCGCATCGACGATGTCAACATGATCGTGGCCCACCTGGGAAGCGGGATCTCAATCGCGCCTCTCAGAAAAGGGAAGATGGTGGATGTGAACAACGCTCTCTCCGGAGGGCCTTTCTCCCCGGAGCGCACGGGAGCGCTGCCCCTGATAGAGATGTTCGATTTCATGATCGAGAAGGGATATGACCCCGGGAGGATGAAGAAGTTCATCGCGAAGGAGGGCGGGCTTCTGGCGTATCTGGGCACAAACGATTTCCGTGAGATCGAGAAGCGCGTGGAGGGCGGCGACCCGGAGGCGCGGGAGACCGTCGAGGCGATGGTCTATCAGATGGGCAAGGAGATCTGCGCGATGGCCGCCGTGCTGTCCGGTGATGTTGACGCGATCGTGCTGACCGGGGCCATTGCCAATTCAGAGCTTCTGGTCGGCCTTCTCAAGGAGCGTGTCTCCTTCGTGGCCGACATACTCGTGTTGCCCGGTGAGAACGAGCTGGAGTCGCTGGCCGAGGGTGCGCTCGAAGTACTGCGAGATGAGGCGGCCCCGAGGGTCTACCCCACGGGCAGCGCGATAGCGGGAGAGGGCAACGTCTGCTGGTAGTGCTCAAGCACGCGATGATGTTCGCCTGGAGCGCTCTGGCACACGATGACGAACGACTACAAATCTCTCTAGGCATTCTTAGGATCAAGTTGGCGAAAGGAGTACGCATGGGTGGAGCACAACCACCGAAGAGCTTCGACGAGCTTAGAACAAGGGCGCTCGAGTATGGGAAGAAACGCGGGAAGGCCCGGCTCGGTCTGGCCGCAGCGTGGGATGAATGTGCGCTTGAGGCCGCGCACGACGCATGGAAGCTCGAACTTGTCGATCCGGTTCTTGTAGGCAACCCGGATCTCATCCAGGCGGCGGCCACGAGTGCCGGCCTGGACATCTCATCGTGGCGCATCGTCAAGACTGACGGGCCCGTCGAGGCAGCCCGGAAGGCCGTGG
>DAOVNE010000103.1 GCA_030630395.1 Candidatus Eiseniibacteriota bacterium | reverse complement strand
GCGACGCTTGGGTAACTGTTCTGGACGGCGAGAGCGTATACGGAGACATCCCCGGTGGGGCCGAGGCCGGAGCAGTTGCGGCGTACACGGTCTCAATAGCTGACGGTTGTCCGAATGGACACGTCGCTCTTCTCGACATCGTCATGGAGGCCACGGGCTACCGCGAGACGTGGTCGGGCGTTGTTCCCTTGACGGTAGCGGCTCCCGTTCTCCGTATCGCATCGTACTCGGCAGACGATGTGCTCGGCGGCGACGGGGACGGTCTACCTGAACCGGGCGAGACGGTGGTGCTGATGGCGGAGGTGATGAACGACGGCCTTGCGGAGGCTCCCTCGCCTGAGCTTCATCTGTGGACACTTGCCCCGGAAATCACCGTCACGAACTCCACCGCCTATCCCGCAACCGTGCTTCCCTCTGCATCTCTGGAGGCGGTGTTCGAGATTGAAGTATCCTCCGGCTGCCCGGTGCCGTACTTCCCGGAGCTCTACCTGGAGATGACCACGGCCGGAGTGACGCACCTCGACACGTTGATCATCGCTGTCGGAACGACGGGTTTCGCCCACGACTTCGAGAGCGGAGCGTCCGGCTGGAGCCACGATGGGACCTCTGATCTCTGGCATCTTGGCTCACACCGGGCGCACTCCGGAACCGCGAGTTGGTACTGCGGCCAGGAGGGTGTCTGGAGCTACAACAATGACATGGCGTGTCGGCTCGACTCCCCGGAGTTCACTCTCGGCATGAGCACCGAATTCAGCTTCTGGTGCTGGTATGATGTGACCATATACGGCGCTGACGGCATCTACGTTGTGCTCGTGACCAATGGAGTGCCAAGCGACACTCTGGACTTCATTGGTAGTGGAGGCGCCCTCGAGACCCTCGGGTCGATCGGCAACGACTGGCTGGAGTACACCTACCCGCTTGCCGGAACCCCAGGTGACACATGCGTGGCACGCTTCGTATTCGTCAGCGATGACAGTGATGTTGCTGAGGGTTTCTTCATCGACGACGTATCCATAGGCACGACGATCGGCTCCTCAGACACAGGGATCCCGAGCGATGACGAGCCGATCACAAGCACGATGGAGCTATACCAGAATTGCCCGAACCCATTCTCGCCATCCACCACCATCAGGTTCGCCCTGGAGACCGCTGGACATACCACGCTCAGGGTCTACGGCGTCCAGGGCAGACTGATTCGTATGCTGTCGGACGAGTATCGCAACCCCGGCGGTCATGCCGTGGTCTGGGACGGCAAGGATGAGTTTGGCAAAGATGTGGCGGCCGGCGTGTACTTGTACAGACTATCGCACGGGGAGTCTGAACAGACACGCAAGATGATCCTTATCAGGTAGCAGGGAGGCCGGCATGAAGCTTGGCGCCTCTCCGGGCGTCTAAGCAGGGTAGAGGTCAATCCCCTTCGCCTGAATGCGATCGCTTCAGACGGTGCGTAATCGCCGCAACATGGCGTATCTTTTCGCTTTACAAGAGGGAGCACCCCGTGCTACTAGTGGAACGAAAGGACTCTCAATACTCCCCTGAAGGCTCCAAGCCGCATGCACTAGGGCGGACTTGTGTGTCAGGGTGGAGGTTTATGTCATTGATGCGATCCGCGATCCTGGTCCTGCTCGCCGCTCTTCTGATGGCGTTGCCGGCCGGGGCCGCCAACAAATATGCCGGTGAGTTTCTCACGCACGGGGTCGGCGCCCGAGCGCTCGGCATGGGGAGCGCGTTTGTAGGTGTCGCCGATGACGCGACGGCGGGGTACTGGAATCCGGCCGGACTTGCAGGTCTCGATGGTGAGGCCGTTCATCTCATGCACTCTGAGACGTTCGGCGATGTCGTGAACTACGACACGGGAGCCTATGTTCGCTCCCTGGGGCAGGGAAGCACCTTCGCACTGACCGTGGTCAGGCTCTCGATCGACGACATCCCTTTCACTGACTTCGAGGAGCAGGACGGACGGATATACTACGACGTCTCGAGGATAACGCTGGAAAGCGATTCCGAGGCCGCGATGCTCCTCTCGTACGCACGCCCGGTCTCTGAGAGAATCAGCGTCGGTGGCAACCTGAAGGTTGTCAGCAAGCAGATCGGCCCCAATTCATGTTATGGGCTTGGGTTCGATGTGGGCGCCCAGTACGAGGTGCTGGGAGGGCTCACGCTTGGGGCGAACATACAGGACGTTACGACTACCTTCCTCGCGTGGGACACGAAAGAGCGCGAGAAGATCATGCCGACCGCCAAGCTTGGGGTCGCATACGTGAGACAGATTCCATCGATGGACGGCCGCATTGTGTTGGCCGCGGATGCATATTTCAGATTCGAGAGAAGATGGATGGCCGACGAGTACCATGTCGGCGACGTGACGTTCGATACGCACTACGGTCTCGAGTTCTCCTATCGCGATCTGGTCGCGGTGAGAGGTGGACTGGCAATCGGGCAGTTGACTGCCGGAGCCGGTATCGGGATCGGTGGTTTTGTTGTGGACTACGCGTACGGGAAGCACGAGTACCTGGATTCGAGCCACAGGGTATCTGCAGCATATGTTTTCTAGGGGAAGGACGGATGTGCCCCTCGTGAAAGGAGTATCGTTCGATGCTTGGATCGAGCAGAAAAGCGCTACTAGTGGTTTTCGGAGTTCTTGCGGGTCTTGGTCTGTTCGTGTGGGTCGGATGTAGCTCCGTAGAGCCCATGGGACCGGATACGACACCACCAACAGGAACAACGGTTACGAATCCCACGGCTGGCTCCGCTGTCAACAGCGCTGAAATCAATGTCAGGGGACGGGCAGAAGTAGGAGCCACAGTCAGAGTGTTCATCGACGATGTCGATGCGGGAAGTGCCGTGGCCTCGCCTGCAGTCCCGAATGATGGCAGGCTCGGTCGGTTTACGGTGGAGAATGTTGATCTGGGGATTGAAGGGCCGAAGTCCCTGAAGGCAGTGGCGACGGATCTCTACGGCAATGTGACGGACGAACCCGTCGAGTTTGACATACTGCTTGACATGACGCCGCCGCCGATCGCCTTCGAGACCATAAACGAGGCGGAATGGGTCGACGAGGACTCCTGGTGGCTGGCCGGCGTCCCTAGGATTCGTCTGGTAGGCAGGACGGACACGCTGGCCGCCGGAGCACGAGTTCGCCACGGCGTGACGGAGTATCTGCCTGACTCAACCGATGTATTCCCTGCGGAGCCGGGGGAGCCGGATTCGATGAGATTCTGGGTCACATTGAGCGTTCCTCCGCTCACGACCGCCGCTCCCGAGTCGCTCATTACCTATATGGTTGAGGCATACGATGCTGCCGGCAACGTGGCAGGGATACCGGTGGACGTGTTGTGGAGTGCCGAGGGCAAGGACACAACGCTCAGCTGGCTGGAGGTCGAGACACCGATCTCGTTTGATGACTACATCACAGGGCAGGCGGACATTCAGGAGGCGGTCATGTTCCAGGCGCCAGTCTGGGCCAACTACGTGATCGGAGTCAGGTTCTTCATCGGCAATGACGGGATCACGGGTGAGCCCAACCCTGAGACGCCGACAACCGAGCCATTCACGATCTACGTCTGGCGCCCCACTGCCGACTCCACTCCGACGCCCGGCGTCATCGCTAATGATGGGATGAACACCGGTGCTCAGTATCCTGAGATGGAGTGGCTTCAGAAGATACTGCCCAACGCGGTCGATATCAGCAACAACAACCACTTCCCCAACAAGCAGTTCTTTGTTGGGATGGAGTGGGACCACAGGAACAACCCACCTGTCGGAGTCGATGAGACCCCCGGTGCGGTAGACTACACATCATGGCGTCTCTACTACCAGCCACCTTGGGAGATGCTGGAAACCGGTGATGTCATGATGGAGGCGATCGTCTCAGACATCCCGAACCTCGCCGAGGCCAGGATCGCTATCATCGGCGGTGGAGGCAGCATCCGCGAGTTCGAGCGGTAGACAGAGCGGCCAAGGCGCCGTCAGGTGCAGGGCCGGGCCATCAGGTGTGGGGCCAAAAGAGAGCAAACCGAAAAGGCTCCCGGGACAAATCCCGGGGGCCTTTCTTATTGTGCATGATGTGGGGGGAGGTTCGGTCTACATCGGAATCCGCGTGGTTCGGTCTACATCGGAATCCGTATGGTATCGCCCGGGTATATTCTGGAGTTCCAGCCCAGACCGTTGGTCCTGAGAATCGTCTTCGTGCTCTTGCCGTGACGACGCGCTATCGAGGAGATCGTGTCGCCACGCCTGACTCTGTAGTGGGTGAAGTTATCCCTGCTGGATGAGTAGTCTCCGTAGCTGGCGTCACTGCCCGGACCGATGGGGATGATAATGTAGTCACCAGGATAGATCCGGTGTGCGCTCCTGATGTCATTGACTGACATGATGGCGCTGATGCTAGTCCCGTACCCGCCCGCGATCTCTGAGAGCGTCTCACCTCGTGTGATGCGATGACGCTGCCACGTGACTCGTTCGCTCTCGGGTACATTGGCGATGGCGCTGACACAGATGTCCGCAGTTCCCACCGGAACTCTGACGGTCGTAGAGCTCGCGGATGGCGGCGTGCACCATCTACGAATCGCAGGATTAAGTTCCCTGATCCGCTCTACGGAAATGCCGGCCGAGGTCGCGATGAAGCTCAGGTCGGTCGCTTGAGTTACCTCCATGGAATCGTACTCGAGCGCTGCATCTCCCACGTTGTCCGCAACGAAGCCATAGGCCTCGGGGTCATTCCCAATCAGAACGGCTGCCATGAACTTGGGGACGAAGTTCTCCGTCTCCGAAGGCAGATCGAGGCACCAGTAGTCGGGACATGACGGCCTCTTGCGCTGCGCCTTCGCGACACGACCCTCTCCGGAGTTGTATCCAGCAAGGGCGAGCTCCCACGAGCCGAACATGCCGTGGAGTTCTGCAAGGTAGGCCGCAGCAGCCCTGGTCGCCTTCTCAGGATCCCGTCTCTCATCGATCCACCAGTCAACCTTCAGGCCGTTCATGCGTGCCCGACTCGAGATGAACTGCCACATGCCGGCCGCGTGAGCTCGTGAATAGGCCCGAGGATTGAGGCCGCTCTCGATGAGCGCCAGGTAGAACAGGTCCTTCGGCAGGCCCGCCTCCTGGAAGATCTCCTCCACCATCGGCTGATACCTGGATCTTCGATCCAGCCACTTCTGCATTACCGAATGTCCACGTCCCTGGAAGTAGTCGAGCCATTTCTCGACACGGCTGTTGACCACGATGGTGATCACAGGTTCACTGGGCCCGGCGTCGGCCTGTTCTGCTGCAACGACCTCCGTCGGCGGCTCAACTACGATGTCGACTTCCGGGGGAGTGGGAGTGGCCTGAACGTAACTCCGCTCGTATCCATTTCGGATGGTCACAGCGAGGAAGTACTCGGCTCGCGATTTCAATGAGGCACGCGATGACTTCAGCTCGGGCTCGCCGGCGGGGTCGATAGCCTCGAGCTTGCGGACGGCCCTGTCCAGGAGCTCACCGGCGCTCTGCCACTCATCCACGACGTAGCGTGCCAGTGCTTCCCTGTAGAGGCTGTCCGCCTCGGCAAGAGAGTCGGCCCAAGCGTGCTCCCCGGCGGACCCTGATGAGATTGGCTCTGCGTCACGTGCGCGTACGCCACCGACCGATGAACAGCCGGTTGCGACAAGAAGCGAGCAGATGCCAAGAGCCAAGAGCAGTCGTTTCATGATGCGACAGAATACCGATGAGGCCATAGCCATGCAAGTGAAATCTCGATCATTTACATTAGTGTGACAACAGTTCCAATTGTGCAAGCACGGTGCCAGACCACGCTGTTCCGAGTGCAACACGAGCATGTTGTGAGATCACGCGCGATTCGCCGCCAAAGCCCAAGCAGTGCACCAATGTAACCGTGATT
>DAOVNE010000164.1 GCA_030630395.1 Candidatus Eiseniibacteriota bacterium | reverse complement strand
GCTCGAGTATGGGGAGAAGCGTGGGAAGGCCCGGCTCGGTCTGGCCGCAGCTTGGGATGAATGTGCGCTCGAGGCGGCGCACGACGCATGGAAGCTCGAACTCGTCGACCCGGTTCTTGTAGGCAATCCGGATCTCATTCAGGCAGCGGCCACGAGTGCCGGCCTGGACATCTCATCGTGGCGCATCGTCAAGACGGACGGTCCCGTCGAGGCGGCTCGAAAGGCCGTGGAACTCGTGCGTCAGGGCGAAGTTGACGTCCTCATGAAGGGCAAGATGAACACCGCCGTGCTCATGAGGGCCGTTCTGGACAGGGAGACGGGGATCCGTGACGGCGGACTCATGAGCCATATCGCCATAGTCTGGACCCCGACCTTCGGTCGCCTGCTCTGTATGTCCGACGGGGGCATAGTGCTGGCTCCGTCACTGGAGGAGAAGGCCGACATCATCAGGAACGCCGTCGATGCCATGCACAAGCTCGGATGGGAGTGCCCGAACGTGGCCGTCGTCGGCGCTCTCGAGCTCGTCAATCCGAAGATGCCGCACACGATCGACGCCGCTGCGCTTGCGAAGATGAACGACCGGGGACAGATTACCGGTTGCATCGTTGACGGTCCGTTCGGGTTCGACAACGCCATCAGCGAGGACGCAGCCAGGACCAAGGGCATCAAGAGCCCGATCGCCGGGAAGGCGGATCTCGTCACGTTCGCCGACATAGACGTCGGGAACGTGTTCTACAAGGCCCTCTACTTCATGACGGAGGGCGTTCAGAATGCGGGCGTCCTGATCGGGTCGCAGGTACCGATCGTGCTGCCGTCGAGGGCGGACGGTCTTGACACGAAGCGGAATTCGATCATTGTCGCAACCGTCATAGGGCACGCCTCCGCGGAGTAACGCACGGAGGTCTGTGGCGCGCGAGAGTGGCGGAACTGGCAGACGCGCTGGATTTAGGTTCCAGTAGGGAAACCTGTGGGGGTTCGAGTCCCCCCTCTCGCACCATATGTCAAGGACACGGTTTCTGGGGTTTTGCAGGCGTAGTTTATGCAGCCGTTCATACAAAGGAGCAGTCGTTGCTGGTTCGCGTAGAAGAACTCGACGGGTGGAAGAGGAAGCTCGTAATCGTTCTGCCCGAGGAGGACATCACAAAGAAGGTGAGCGAGCTCTATCTGGATCTCTCGAAGCGTGCTGATGTGCCGGGTTTCAGGAAGGGGAAGGTCCCTCGCAAGATGCTCGAGGGGCTTCACGGTGACGCCGTGAGGGTCGAGGCGCTCGAGACACTTATGGGCGAGGCGTATGTAAGTGCGATCCGGGAGTCGGGCTTGAAACCCATCTGTGATCCGACCGTTGAAGGTCTGGACAGCGAACTGGCGGACGGCGAGCATACCTTCACCGCAGTCGTAGAGGTGCAGCCGGAGATCGAGGTCTCCGACTACAGCGGTTTCGAGTTCACCGAACGCATTCCGAACATCGCGGACGAGGATGTGGCGCGTGCCCTCGATGAGCTAAGAGAACAGCGGGCAGAGCTTGTGACGGCAGGACGCCCCTCGGGCGCCGGCGACTTCGTCATCATCGACTACGTTCGCCTCGACGACCACGGGAATGTCATCGAGGAATCGAAGCAGGTCGATTTCCCGTACGAGGTCGGTAGGGAAGGTGTTGTGAAGGAGCTGGAGGAGGCGCTCACAGGTGTGAGCCCCGGCGACGAGAAGAAGGTCACGGTCCAGTACCCTGATGACTACGGGAACGAGAACCTGAACGGGAAGACCCTTCTGTTCAACGTCACCGTCAAGGAGGTCAAGGAGAAGAAGCTCCCGGCCCTTGACGATGCGTTCGCCCGGACGCTTGGGAAGTTCGAGACGCTTCTTGATCTCAGGGTTCAGGTGCGAAACAGCCTGGAGGCGGAGGCCAAGGCGGCGGCACGGCGGAAGCTCGACGAGGATGTGGTCAACAAGCTCGTCATGGAGAATCCATTCGAACTGCCCGAGTGCCTCGTCCAGGATCGTCTTGAGCGCATGTACAAGCGCATGACCGATGGCCGCGAGGAAACCGATCTGCCGGATCGTGACGAGTTCGATCGCGCGTACCGCGAGGTCGTGGAGCGGCAGATCAAGTCCGGCATCCTGCTCGCCAAGATAGCGGAGACAAACGGTGTCAAGGTGAGTGAGGATGATATCAAGACACGCGTTGGTCTCGTGGCTGCGCATCAAGGACGCGAGCCCGAGGGTTTCCACGAGGACCTCAAGGGGACGGATCTTCTGTCGCAGATAGAAGATGAGCTGTGGCTCGAGAAGGTCCACAAGGTTCTCACGAGCGGTGTCACAGTCAAGACTGAGATGATAGATCTGCCGAACGCGCCCGCCGGGAAGACCGTGAGCGAGGCTGACGACGAGGGCTAGAGAAGACGAGCTCTATACACGCAAGACCACTGGAGGACGCCACACAATGGGACTCACACCCTTTGTCATAGAGCAGACCAGAGCGGGAGAGCGTTCGTACGATATCTTCTCGCGATTGCTCAAGGACTACATCATCTTCATTGGCGTGCCGATAGACGACAGGGTCGCCAACATCGTCATAGCGCAGCTCCTGTTCCTCGAGGCGCAGGATGCCGAGCGGGACATCTACATCTACATCAACAGTCCGGGTGGTCACATAGCCGCGGGGCTCGCGATCTACGACACCATCCAGTACATCAGGTCCGACGTGCACACGATCTGCATGGGGCAGGCGGCCAGCATGGCGGCCGTGCTCCTCGCGGCCGGGAAGAAGGGCAAGCGGTCGGCGCTGCCGCACGCGCGCATTATGATCCACCAGCCCATGGGTGGAAGTCAGGGGCAGGCGAGCGACATCGAGATCTACGCGAAGGAGATCGTACGGATGCGCGCGGAGCTGACCGACATCCTCGCGACGCATACCGGCCAGAGTAAGAAGAAGATACTCTCAGATTCCGACCGGAACTTCTTCATGTCGGCCGAAGAGGCTCTCAAGTACGGGATTATCGACGAAGTGATTACCAGGAAGCACGAGCCACCCGCGAGTCCGGCGCGGCCGTAACGAGGCCGATTACGGTGGACGACCGTGAACCCGGGGCTGGTACGTCAGTTGCGGGACATGACCATCCAGACTATGTTATGGACCGAGTGGCAGTGGTATCACGTGTGTTTCCTGCCTCGCGCGTCTTGGGGGCAGACTGCCGGATTCCCGATCACCCGGTGGTCGGGGGAACGGACAACAGGAGATGAGATGCTACGAATAGTCCATGATGATGAGACCATCGAGTTCAGCGAGAAGCTGCCGATTGTCCCGCTTCGGGATCTCGTCCTGTTCCCGCGCATGATCGTGCCTCTTCTCGTCGGACGTCCGCGTTCGGTGTCCGCTCTCGAGGAAGTCATGCACGGCGATAAGATAATGTTCGTCGTGACACAGCGCGAGGCCGAGAAGCAGGAACCTGCGTCGGACGACCTCTACCGTACGGGGACGATCGTTCGTGTTCTCCAGCTTCTGCGGCTGCCGGACGGGACGATGAAGGTCTTGGTTGAGGGACTTGCTCGCGCCACCGTCAGACGGTTCATTCGTGGTGAGAGCTTCATCCAGGCGCGTGTTGAACTCGTTGATGAGACGGTCGATCGCACGGTAGAGATTGAGGCGCTGATGCGAAGCGTCTCCAGCCAGTTTGATGAGGACGTCCAGCTCGCGAGGAAGATACCGCAGGAGGTGCTGGCATCCGTTCTTGGCATGGAGGACATTGCACGATTCGCCGACACGGTGGCTACGCATCTCGCGGGACAGATCGAGGACAAGCAGCAGATTCTCGAGGCCTCCGATGTGACGACCAGGCTCCGAATTCTGGCGAGAGCGCTCTCGGGTGAGCTCGAGATCCTGCGGCTGGAACGCAAGATCGAGAACCAGGTTCGCGAGCAGCTTCAGAAGAGCCAGAAGGAGTTCTACCTTCACCAGCAGATGAAGGCGATCCAGGAGGAGTTGGGGCAGGAGGGTGAGGGCGCGCCTGAGGTTGCCGAGCTGGCGAAGGCGATCGAAGAAGCCAACATGAGCGAAGAGGGGGAGAAGAAGGCCCTCTCCGAACTCGATCGCCTCAAGAAGATGTCGCCGATGTCGCCCGAGGCGACTGTTGTCCGGACCTACATCGAATGGATGACGACGGTACCCTGGGACAAGCGCACCACCGACCGTGAGGATATCGGGGAGGTAGAGGATATCCTCGAGGAGGATCACTACGGCCTCAAGAAGCCGAAGGAGCGCATCCTCGAGTACCTGGCGGTGCTCAAGCTCACGGAGAAGGTGAAGGGACCCATCCTGTGTCTGGTCGGTCCTCCCGGCGTCGGTAAGACCTCGCTCGGGAAGTCGGTCGCCAGGGCGCTCGATCGCAAGTTCGTGCGCATTTCACTCGGCGGAGTGAGAGATGAGGCGGAGATAAGGGGGCACAGACGGACCTACATCGGTTCGATGCCCGGCCGCATCATTCAGGGACTCAGGAAGGCCGGTTCAAAGAACCCCGTCTTCCTTCTGGATGAGATAGACAAGATGAGTTCCGATTTCCGGGGTGACCCGGCGTCGGC
>DAOVNE010000022.1 GCA_030630395.1 Candidatus Eiseniibacteriota bacterium | reverse complement strand
GAGACTGAAATCGATGATGCGGTAGATGCCGCCAAACGGCACGGCCGGTTTGGCGCGGTCTCGCGTCAGCGGCCAGAGTCGCTCTCCCTTGCCTCCGGCCAGCACCATCACGACCGTCTCTCTGGTCATTCTATCTCCTCATTGGATGCTACTCGTAGCGCACCATGTCTCCGGCATCGAATCCCGAACCGCTGACGAGCGAACAGATGGAGTACTTCTCCTTGATGTCAGACGCTTCAATGACGCCGAGGAGTTCCTCCTCAGCCCCGAGATCCAGTCCCGTGACCGGATCGATCAGAGCCTCTCCCATTCTGTAGACGTTGAATCTCATCCCTGCCGTGATGCCGACACTCTGTCCAGCGTTTAGGTAGATCTTCGCCCCGGAGGCCTTGACGATCCGACCGGTCCAGGGGACATCTTCGAGTGCCTGAACTATGCTCTCGACCAGATCATCGATGGCCTCACGCGTCGCTTTGCCTACAAGCGTCTGGTCGAACTTGCCGTCGTGCCCAAAGGAGAAATCCTGGGTGCTGAGTTTGAGTCCCACCTGCGACTTCTCGTCCGACCCGGTCTCGGCCAGGATAATCTCCGCAGTCGTCGTGTCTATCAGACGGACGTCAATGGAGACGCGCGCTGTCGTCTTCGAGAACCCGGCGCCGCCCAACCCGGGGATGCCGCCACTGGTCTCGGATGCCATGTAGCCAAACTCCGAGACTGATCCGTAGACGATGGCTGCAACACCGAGGAGCTTCCCCAGCTGAGGTGCGGTCTGGGCCGTGACCATGCCCGACTGTCCGAGGTTCTGCTCGGCGAGGACGTGATCCAGCTGCTCTCGTTCCATCACACTGAACTCGCCGGACTGAACGAGCGCAGTCACAAGCATGTCGGACATTCCGCGACCGGGATTGGGACCGGTCCAGTTCCAGCGGCTGCGATCGCTCTTGTCCTCGAACTCGACGACAGCGATCATCTTCTTGAGACCCGCGGGCGCCTCGTCCTTCTTCGCTCCCGCAGGTGGTGAGACAGCGGCCACAACCAGGAGCATGACCAGAATAGTCCACAGGGCCGTTCTTCGTGTCTTCATCAGCGCACCCTCCGTGTTCAAGCACGCCGCCTTGCAGACTCCGGCTGCCCAGGGTCCACACACGCAGCAAAGAGAAACCAGCCTACCGGATCAACCACGACTGTATTCTTAGGTCTAAGGGGCGTGGCTGTCAAGCAGACGATTCCAGCATCCGCTCGCTTTCCTCCAGAGGTCGGCGGTTTCGGTGAGAGCCCCGCCGAGTGCCAAGCGAGTTTATCCTATTGACACCGGCCGCAGGTGGAGAGAAGAATGAAGGTGCTACTCATCTTCTCGCACCCCCCCGACCGGACACGCCGATTCCTCGATCTGCACCAAAGGAGAGTGTCATGTCCGGACCGAAGCCGCAGCAGATGCGATGCCCTCACGTGGATCATCTCGTCGATCTTCTGCTGATCGCCATCCTGGTTCTTCTGTCTCCCGTACACCTCGGGGCGACTCAGAGACTGGACACACGCGCATCAGGATCCCCGAGAACCCGTGGAACCGTTATCTGGTACGACGACATGGAGAGCGGCGGCACCGGCTGGAGTCACCGGGACGACACGTGGGGCCTCACACCTCACTTCCATGTGAACACCTACATGGCCTTCGAGGGCGAGCGCGCCTGGTGGTGCGGTTCGTTCGACTTCGACTCGGACGGCGGATACGGGGACCAGTGGGACGATCGACTTGAGCTGCCTCCCATCGATGTGTCCGGCGCCGGCTATCCAGTCCTCACATTCGCACACTACTACCACTCCGAACCGGGCTCCGATTTCACTTACCTGCAAGTGAGGAACGGGAGTGAGTTCATAGATCTGAACCCAGGCTACAGTGGTTTGATACCGGGCGGTTCCTGGCTGGATCTCGGTGTCTACGGATACGTCGTCGAGGGATACGATCATCCGCTGAAGATCCGTTTCCGCTTCCTCTCTGACGGCGCGGTCTCCGATGAGGACGGTGGCTTCGACTCGACCGGCGGCGCGTACCACATTGATAACATTAAGATCTTCGATTACTACGGCGGCGAGACGTACTTCTTGGATGATGTCGAGAGCGGCGGGCTCTGCTATCCCAGCATCCGTCCGGCCGTGGGCGATTTCTGGCACATCATCGACAGGCAGTGCGCGGCCTACAGCAATCCGCGGAGCTGGTGGTGCGGCGACGATGCCGACACCGGTCATATCCCACCCAACCTGGACAATTCGCTAGAGTCACCGGCGGTCGACTTGAGCGGCCTTGGACCTTCGGTCACGTGCACCCTCCGCTACATGCTGCACGCCGAAGTGCCGACCGTGGACAACGACTACTGGAGCGTCTACGCATCGGTTGATGGTGGAGTATCGTGGTACCAGCTGGGAGCGTACTGGGGCGACTTCGAGTCGTGCGACGGTTGGGGTGACGCGGGCATCGCTGGACACGGCATCACGCACCTCCTCCCGGGCACATCATTCAAGTTCATGATCCGTTTCTTCACGACATCGAATGGATGCGGACCGGGCGTCGCGGGAGGCGCCGGCATTGCGCTTGATGACATATGGCTCGAAACGACAAGCGTCCCGGTTGAGAACAGGAGCTGGGGCAGAGTCAAGGCACTGTATCGGTGAGCCCGCCGTACAGATACGGGTTTTTTGTGTTGACAAGAAGGGGTTCACGACCAAGAATCAGTCGCAGAAGGCTTATCCGCCGTCGAACGAGCGGAAACGGATGATCTCACGCACAGAGGAGGTGCTATCATGACTGTGAAGACTGTTCTCCTGGCCCTCGTGGTAGTGGTATTGCTTGCGCCCGGTCTCTCAGCCAGACTTGAGCAAGCGGATGTCGCCGGCTACCCCGGCCTCGGTCCACGCGGCACGCTACTCTGGCTCGACGACATGGAAAGTGGAATCAACGGATGGACAACTGTAGACGAAACGGCAATCGCCACTACCCACTTCCACGTCGATACGTATATGGCCTACGACACAAACCACTGGTGGTGCGGCAATTTCGCCTTTGACACCAACGGTGGATATGGCAACACATGGATCGACCTTCTCGTCATCCCGCCGACAGACATGTCCGCCGCCTACTATCCAGTCCTCACGTTCGTGCACTACTACGACAGTGAGCCGGACTACGACTTCACATATGTCGACGTGAAGATCGCCACGGTCTTCGTCGCGCAGAACGCCGGCTACAACGGCCAGATCGCGGGCGGCACCTGGGTCGATCTGGGTGCGTACGGCTTCGTGCTGAGCGGCGCCGACAATCCAATAGAGGCCCGCTTCCGCTTCGTGTCGGACGGCGCCTACTCGGATGAGGATGGCAACTACGACTCGCTCGGCGGCGCCTACATGGTAGACAACGTCAAGCTCTTCGACTTCTACGGCGGAGCCGTCTACTTCCTGGACGACGTGGAATCGGGTGGACTCTGCACACCAGCGGTCCCTGCATCGGCAGGCGACTACTGGCACCAGATCACGCGCATGTGCCCCGCATTCAGCGACCCGACCAGCTGGTGGTGCGGGGATGATGCAGATACCAGTCTCATTCCACCTAATCTATCTAACTCCCTCATCTCTCCGCCGGTGGACATCTCCGGTCTCACCCGTGCTTCGGCCTGCACTCTCTTCTTCGCCCTCCACGCCGAGGTGCCGACGGTGGACAACGACTACTACACGGAGTGGGTATCAGTTGATGGAGGGACAACCTGGCACCAGACCGGAGCTTACTGGGGCGACTTCGGGCAGTGCGACGGGTGGGCCTCGCACGGTTTCGCCGGGGTCGATCTCACGCTTCTCCTGCCGGGGACGTTCTTCCAGTTCAAGTTGACGTTCAACACCACGGACAACGGCTGCGGACCCGGGACCGCAGGCGGCGCAGGCATAATGCTCGATGACACCTGGCTCGAGGAGACCGAGATTGCGGTCGAGCGCACGAGTTGGGGTGCGATCAAGTCGTTCTATAGATAGAGAGAACTCACTCAACGTGAGTGCGCTTCACTGATGACGCGCCCCCGGCGAAAGCCGGGGGCGTTCGCGTTCCCGGCAACCACCGGGGGCGTCCTCATGGAACAGGCTGCAACGCATACTTGGAGGTGGCATCAAAATACCAAGGGGATTCGAGACAGGGATGCCGTTGGGCTCCCGCAAACCCTTGACGAATCCCCTGAATTAGGTTAAAATATGATAATGGTTATAGTTATGGTTGTCACTGTAGGCTCAAGGAGGATACTGATGCGGCTGTCCGCACGACGGATCGTATTGTCTTCGGCCCTGGTGGTCTTCGTGACCATGTGTCTCTGGGCTCCGGCCGCGCTCGCGGCCTCTTCACTCGCACATTCGATGGAGTTCTCGTCTCACGAACTCGTTACCTCGCGCGTGGCGGGGTACGATATCATAGAGATGAAGGGCTTGAGATCCACACTCGAGCTGGGTCGTCCGGAACTTCCGGTCGCGTTCATACGATTCGCTCTCCCCGACGGGATGACGGCCTTGAGTGCGTCGGCGACGGTCGAGCGAGTGAGCGAAATCCCTGAGAGCTTCAGGGTCCGACCGGTCCAGCCGCAGATTTCCTTCTCGCTCCCGACGATCCCCGAGTGGATCGACCCGGAACCGAGCATCTACGAATCATCAGCGTTGTATCCTCCGGTCGCCTGTCGCCTCATGGACACAGGCAACATGTCCGGCCATCGGGTTGCAACTGTAGCGGTCTATCCGCTCCAGTACAGTCCCCAGAGTGGCACGCTCGCGCTCAACGAGAGCATCACCGTCACGCTGGAGATCGAGCGGGACACAAGAGCATTACGGATCCCTGCGAGAAGATCTGAGCGTGCGGATCGGGTTGTGGTCGAGAGGATCAGGGATTTCGTGGTCAATCCGTATGACGTTGAGGCGGCTCCCGCCCTCGCGACAAGAGATGGTGGTGTCGATTACCTCATCGTGACAAGCTCAACATACGAATCGCTCTTCCAGCCCCTTGCCGACTGGAAGGAGCAGAAGGGCCTCACGACAGAGATAGTCACGACCTCGTGGATCTATGCGAACTACGCCGGTGTCGACAACGCCGAGATGGTCCGTAACTGCATAATCGACTACTACGAGAACCACGGCACTCTGTGGGTTCTCCTCGGAGGTGACACCAATGTTGTGCCGGCGCGTGCGGCCTATGCATACAACATCGGAAGCGGAAGCGAGAATTCCCCGATCTGCGATCTCTACTTCAGTGATCTCGATGGCACGTGGAACGGCGATGGCGACGGCACGTGGGGCGAGATCACACAGGACGACCTCGATCTCTATGCGGACGTCTACGTCGGCCGCGCCCCGGTGAACACGACGACGGAGGCATCACGCTTCGTCTCAAAGGTGCTGACGTACGAGGGCTCGCCGGCCGGAAACGCGCTACCCACGGACTACCAGGAGAACATGCTCTTCCTCGCGGAGGTGCTGTGGACCGAGCCGTGGACCGACCATGCCATCTGCAAGAACTACATCGACGACGAATCGGTCCCCGGGCAGTTCGACCCCATAACAAAGCTCTATCAGACGAACGGGCTCCTGACGAAGTCGCGCACAATGAGCAATCTCAATGAGGGCCAGAACATCACGAACCACAACGGGCATGCCAACTGGAACGTGCTCAGCATCGGCAGTTCGGCGCTCTACCGTTCCGATTTCGATGGCATGAGCAACGGAGACAGACAGGGCATCTTTGTTACGATCGGGTGCTACCCGGCCGCCATCGATTACGACTGTATCGCCGAGCACTGGATGAATTCGCAGGGCGGCGGCGTGGCGTTTGTCGGCAACAGCCGTTACGGTTGGGGCTCGCCCGGTGGACCGGGTAACGGGACGTCCGATCTATACGACCGCGAGTTCTTCAGGCAGCTGTACAACCACGGCAACGACATCATCGGTGTGACCCACGCTGCTCACAAGGACGTGTTCGTGAGTCAGGCCAGGTCCAATGGCTACACGCGCTACGTGCTCTACGAGCTGAATCTGCTTGGTGATCCGGAGATGCGAATATGGTCGCATGAGCCCTCGGTCGCGACCGTCAACTGTCCCACGGACATCCCGCTATCCGGCGATCCGTTCATTGTCACGGTCCAGGGCGACGACGGAGCCATCGAAGGCGTGTCTCTGTATCTCCACAACGATGAGATCGACGCGGTCTTCACAACGGGCGCGGATGGAATCGCTGAAGTGGATATCGATCCGACCCTGGAGGGCGCTCTCTCGATGATGGTAACGGGGCCTGACATGCTCCCCCAGGAAATAGCTCTCACAATTGTCGACCAGCCTACCGACACGATCGCGCCCGACCCCGTCGGCACGTTGATGGCCGCCGATCCGTTCGACCTGGGTGGCCTCGTAGAACTTGACTGGACGGGCTATGTTGCCCCGGGTGATTTTGCATACTACAAGGTCTACCGTGAGACCACACCGTTCGCGGATGTGTCCGGACTCACGCCCATCGCTTCCTGGCTGCTTGCGCCCGACGGCACGACGCTCGATGACGTAACGGTGTCGAACGCGGAGCCATACTACTACGCGGTGATGGCGGGAGACCTCTGGGGCAACGAGGATGTCCTCGTTGACTGCGTCGGTCCGATAGCGGCAAGCGTGAATGCCAAGGTACTCCTGTGGGACGCCGATGATGGCGACACGCCGTTTGATGGAGTGAACGACATCTTCTCCACGGAGGACGGCACGGAGGCGCCCTGGCTTCAGGCGCTTGACTCGATAGGCGAGCTGTACATCTACTCCGAGACGCTTCCGGAGGATCTGAATCCATTCGACCTCATTATCTACCTGGGCGGGGTCATCAACTTCGGAGGCCTCAACATATCGATGACGGACGATGAGGCTGCGGCGCTCACCGCATTTGTTGACGCCGGCGGGAGCCTCTACATTGAGGAGCCGAACTTCGGCGGCCAGTACAAGGTGAACGGGACCGAAACGACGATAGCTCTGTGGGAACGCTTCCATTCTACGTATTCGATGGGAAACGCAAAGAGCACCGGAAACGTTCAGTCGCTTGACGCCGTGACCGGAACTCTCATGGATGGACTCTACTTCACATATGACTACCAGGCCGATTCGGATCAGTTCGTCAGCAAGGTGGGGCCCGACGGCGAACCCGGAAGCACTCTGCTCTGGAGCGATCAGGGTCTCGAAACCAGGGGGACGCAGTATGTCGATCCTCCGACCGGATCGCATCGCTACATGATACCGGTGATCCTCGGCGGCACGACAGGATCGGGCTATCCGTCAACGCATCTCGAGTATGTGACGAGGATCCTCACGGACATCAATCTCATCGGCAGCACAGGAGTGGCTGACGATTCCCTCGGACTACCGAACCGGCTCCACCAGAATGTGCCAAACCCGTTCAACCCGATGACGGCGATCAGCTACGCGGTAGGCATTGAGGGCACGCACGCACGCCTCGCCGTCTACGATGTCGCCGGCAGGCTCGTCTCAATCCTGGTCGATGGACCGGCCACGGCTGGGGACCACGTGGTCGCCTGGAACGGGAAGGACTCGCGCGGTAGGCAGGTCTCATCCGGCGTCTACTTCGTCCGCGCTGTCATAGGCAACTGGGAGGCCTCGCGCAAGATGGTGCTCTTGAAGTAACTGCAGGAATTCCGGCGCCAGAGCGCGTCATGGAGCCAATGCGTTCCCCGCCATGGAACCAATGCTCCTTGACGCGCTTGGCAAATTATGGTACAATAATTGAAACGGCAAGTTTCAGACCAGCATTCGCATCCTGGAGCTGCACAAGGGGAGAGACACCGCTCACCACACTGCTACCGTGTCAAAGCACACTAACAACGTGATCGTTAGGTAGTCAGGTGGTTGGTTGTCCACGTCCGGCTGTTCCGGGCAGGGACCGTCGATCGATGACCACCTGAGACATAAAGCCCAACGGTAGCTCTTGAGCGCGGTGGAGTCCCTTGTTGTATCCACGCGTCTTGTACCGGGATCGGGCGTACGATAATGCGCTTCGGTCCCGTTCTTGTCCCTAGAGCACTCGAACTAGAGAACGCAAGCGGTGAAGGAGGAAGTGATGACCCCCAGATTGGCAGTTCACACCTTGGCTCTCTGTCTGATCGCGTTGGCCGCCCTCTCGGCGGCGGCGACGGGCCCGTCTGTGGATCTCCCTGTTGATGCATCACAGGTTGAGATCCTGCAGGAAGACGGTTTCTCGAAGCTCGTTCTCGAGGGGCACCGCTCGCTCGCCGAAGTCGGCGCGCCCGCTATCCCCGCGAGAATCGTACACTTCGTGATCCCGGTGGACATGGCGGTGGAAGATATCACCATCTCGTTCACAGCCGAGGAGGAACTGCCGGGCGTCCACAGGGTTCATCCCGCTCAGCCGGAGGTTCCCACCGGCGAGACGCCACCCTGGGCCGATCCGGACGCCTCGATCTACGAGAGCGATGCCATCTACCCATCGGAGCGCGCGGTCTTTCTAGGTGACGGGTATCTTGGCGGCTACCACATCGCCAGCATCGCCCTCTCCCCTCTCAGGTACCATCCGCTGTCGGGCAGGCTGGTTCTCACTACCGACCTCTGTGCACAGATAGAGCTTGTGGCGGATGTCGATCGGTCAGCGCCCCGCCACCGCATAGCGGCGAGCTCGGACGAGCTCTATCGCAATATCGTCCGGGGGCTCGTCGAGAACCCCGAGGATGTTGCCGCGTTCGCGAAGCAGTCGGTTGAGGTCGTGACCGAGACAGCCTCCGGTCCGTTCGCACCTCGGTACGGCCCATCTCTCGAGGGAAGCCTCGTCGAGTATGTCATCATCACAAACGAGAACCTGGAGCCGTACTTCCAGGAGATCGCCGACTGGAAAACGAAGAAGGGTGTGCCGGCCGTTGTGAAGACCATCTCGTGGATCAACGCGAACTACCCCGGCGGCAGTGACACGGCGGAACGGATACGTCTGTTCATTCAGGATGCCTTCGCCTCCTGGGGAACCACATACGTGCTCTTGGGCGGTGACACGAACATCGTTCCAGTTCGCATGGTCTGGACCACCTACTACGGCGGATGGGAGATCTCGACAGATCTGTACTACAGCGACCTCGACGGGAACTGGAACGGCGATGGCGACAGCATCTTCGGCGAGGGGTACGGAGGTATCGCATCCGCGGGTGATAGTCTCGATCTCTACCCAGACGTATTCGTGGGGAGAGCTACCATCACGAACGCAATCGAGGCCGAGACGTTCGTGGACAAGACCCTCGCGTACGTCAAGACACCGGATCCCCTCTTCGCTGAGAGGGTCCTGTTTCTTGCGGAGGTCCTGTTCCCGTACGACTGGGAGCCGGGCGACTACGTGAGCACCGACGGAGCCGAGCACATCGTGGAGCCGATGCTGCATCTCATCCCGCCCAACATCAACGTCTCGCGCGTCTACCAGAACCATGAGCCTTTCCCAGGCTCCTACCCTCTGAGCAGCGAAGCCATGATCGACTCGATCGATCACGGCTACAACATCACCTCGCACGTGGGACACGGGAACAAAGACATCCTGCGGGCGGGTCTCAACAACTACGTCGGGACACAGGATGCCGACGCTCTTACGAACGGACTCGACAAGTCGGGCCTGATCTGGATGCTCAACTGCACATCGACGGCTATCGAGTACGACTGTATCGCCGAGCACATCTTCAACAACCCCGAAGGTGGTGCGACGTTCGTCTACGGTCCAACCAAGTACTGCTTTCCGACCACGGCGGACGACTACTACTACTCCTGGTTCGAGTATCTCTACGCGTTCGATACGAGTCGCGCCGGGGTAGTCAGCGCGGTTTGCAAGGTTCCTTACGTCTCTCTGGCGGCCTACGACAATTCGAGCCGATGGACCCAGATGAGCTTCCTCTTGCTTGGAGATCCTGAAGCTCGCCTCTGGACCAAGAGACCGGCCAGCATGACGGTCGTGCACAGCGGCACCGTGCCACTCGGCCAGGTCGATCTGGCAGTCTCGGTCTCGAACCCGGCGGCAATCGACAGCGCGCTCATCTGCGTCATCAAGGACGGCGAGGTCTACGCCACAGGTCTGACGAACGCGTCCGGCCAGGCGCTCCTGTCGTTTACTCCTCTCACAACCGGTGTGATGACGATCACTGTCACGGCCGCCAATCATCTGCACTACGAGGATACGATTGTCGTCACCTCTTCGGCCGGGGCCTACGTCACGCTGAGATCGGTCACGCTTGACGATGACGCCGTCGCGCCGAGTGACGGAAATGCGAACGGCCTCCCTGAGGCCGGCGAGAGCATCGAGATCAGCATGCTCATCGGGAATGCCGGGCAGACTCAGGCAACTGCTGTGACCGCCACGCTCACAAGCACCGATCCGGCGATCGCGATTATCGACGGAACGGAGTACATCGGTGATATCGCCGCAACGAGTGAGATGCCGCTCACGGCTCCGTTCGCGATCACGATTGCTGACACATGTCCCAATGAGTACGAGACGGTTCTTGAGATCGAGTTCTCTGAGGCGGCGCGCCTCTCGTGGATCAGCGAGTACACGCTCCGCGTGTTCCGTCCGATCATGGTTCAGCTCAAGAACCACGCAAGCGACGACGGAAACGGAGACGGAATCCCCGACGTCGGCGAGCACCTCACTCTGACGATCGACATATTGAATGAGGGTAACGGCGACGCCGATCTGGTTACTGGGACCCTCCGATACCCCAACGCCGAGGTGACTGTCACTGACAGCACCGACAGCTGGGGCAACATCGCAGCAGGTCAGGCGGTGGCGAGCGCGGGCAGCTTCGAGTTCGACATCGTGTCAGCCGTGACACAGCAGTTTGAGCTGGAGCTCTCGGATGAAGACGGCAAGACCTGGACGCTTCTGTTCGACCTGATACCTCCAGCGCAGCCTGTCAACCTCGACGGGCGCGTCAAGTCGACGACCGTCTTCCTCACGTGGGACCCCACGGAGGATGCTGACCTTTGGGGATACAACGTCTACCGGGCCGAGAATCAGGGGGGACCATACACACAGGCCAACGACGGCACTGTTGAGCTCATCTCCTACTTCGAGGATGCCGGACTGGCCGAGAATACCCGCTTCTTCTACGAGGTAGCGGCAATCGATTCTTCCGGCAACGAGGGCGATCACTCTGGCCTTCTCGAGATAAGCACGAACCCACCGAGTCAGGCGGGCTGGCCACTCCCTGGAGGCGAGTTCATATACGGAACACCTGCCGTGGCTGACATCGATCTCGATGGGGATCTCGAACTTCTCGTGGGCGCAGGTCACATCTACTGCTGGAACCACAATGGCGTCGAGTACCACGATGGTGACGGCGACCCGAGGAGCGAGGGTGTCTATGAGGTCGACGGCCAGGGAGGCTACAGGTCCTCAATAGCCGTAGGTGAGATCGAT
>DAOVNE010000104.1 GCA_030630395.1 Candidatus Eiseniibacteriota bacterium | reverse complement strand
CGGGGCATGTGGATATGACAGCAAGCCCGAATCGCACGTTCTTCTACAGAATCGCGCCGATCGACGAGTGGAGCTGCGAGGCCCCTCTGTCCAACAACGTCTCCATCGTCACGCCCCCCGAGCGGCGTGGCGGGAGCACGAGCGGCGCATCGGACGAGTCGGACGGGGTGGATGGAACGCTGGAGAGTCACCGAGGCGCCTGCGCCGTGAATGTCGACGGGACGGCGGAGTCGTTCGGGGTACCGGCAAGGGATGCGGGACAAAGCGTGGAGAGCGTACTGAGTCTCCACGGCAGCCACCCGAACCCAGCCGGCCAGACGACCTCCATCTCGTTCGACATCGGAAGCTCGAGAGATGCCGGATCATCAGTCACTCTGACGATCTACGACATCACAGGGAAGGTGGTGAGGCGTCTCCTCGACAGGGCACTGCCGCCAGGCAGTCACACGTTCACCTGGGATGCGAGAAGCGACAATGGCGAGCGTGTTGCCTCGGGGTGCTACCTCTACGTCCTGGCTCGAGAGGAAGAGAGGCGAAGCGGCAAGATCGTCTTGCTCGGACCGTAACGGAAGACCCCTCTGAAACCAACCGGGACGTGTGGGCATCTACGCGCACGCACCTGAGCGTGCGGGCATCCACCTGCACGTACCTAGACGTGTGGGCATCTACGCGCACGCACCTGAGCGTGCGGGCATCTACCCACGCCTGCCCGGACCTGCCGCCATCTGCCCACGCGGTACGGACGTTCCGACCTTCCAATATTACTGACTAGACATCAGTATGCGAGACCCGCTCTCCTGTGGGGGTGTTTGCACGCCTCAGCAGTGGGGTAGAGGCTGGCTGAGTATTCCTTGACACGTGGCACAGCTCTTGCAACTTGGGATAGCTGTGCAAGGGGAAGAGTGTTTGATGAGGCCGGGACGGAGGGATGTCGATCGATGACAAGATCAGCGGTCAGATGCGAGGCGCAGGGCCGATTGCGCGGGCGACTGATTCTGCTCGGTATGGGCGTCCTCCTCACGCTCGTCGTGTTGGGATGGCCCCACGCGGCGCTTGGTGAAGCATCGTACCCACGAACAGCAAACATCTACTTCCCAACTCTCGTCGGCGCCGATCTCGAGAGGTTGGCGCGGTACGATGTCCTGGTTCTCGCGAAGCGCGGTGAGGAATGGTACAGGGATGAGCTTGCGGAGCTTAAGGAACTGAACCCTGAGATCATCCTGCTGGCTCACATGCCGGTGGGGTACGCAGGGGACTGGGAGGCACCGTCGATCAACGGTGACCTGACGGATAAGCTCTTTGAGGACGACTGGTGGATGACGGGTTGCTCCGGAGACCGGGTCAGGCTTCCCTTCGGAGCGAATGGTGGTGATCATCTGTTGAATATGTCGACGACGTGTCCTGAGAACGCCGAGGGGGAGATGCTGTGCGACTGGCTCCCCAAGTTCATTGCGGATCGGCTCGCCCCAGGCGGGTTGTGGGATGGTGTCTACCTGGACTACTGCATGGATGACATCGCCTGGCTGAATCAGTGGCTCCTGGAACCGATTGATGCCGACAGAGACGGTGTCGCCGATGATGCGTGGGAGCTGGACGCTGCATGGATGGCCGGGATGGAACGCATGGTATCGCGACTTCGCGGATTCGTCGGTCCGGACTACATCATCATGACGAACGGGAACAACACGCTGTATGAAAGCTGCGATGGAGGGACGCGTGAGGATTTCCCGAACATGCACGGTGGTTGGTATCAGAACATCGCGAACACCGTGTACGGATACCAGGCAATCCAGTCGAACTACCGCCGCCCAACCGTCAACATAATCAACGCCATCTACCATGGACCGGCGGATCCCGAGGAGGATGTGCCGGAGGGTGCAGAGCGGAAGCTGCGCTACACGCTCGCCAGCACGCTGGTGTACGGTGATGGGTACTTCTCCTTCGACGGGGGAGACGGCCTTCCGGAGCATTCCCAGATGTGGTGGAGTGAGCTCTTTGAGCTCGATCTGGGCGTGCCATTGGGGAGGGCCGAGGATGTGGTGGCCCATCCGGGCGCTGTGGCGTGGGTCGAGCACGCCGAGATGATCCGCCTCAGGAGGTTCTCGAAGGGACTCGCAGTCGTGAACCCGACCCTCTGCCCTCAGACCGTACAACTTGGTGGCATCTACTACCCAGCTGATGGATTCAACGGCCGTTTCTATCCTCACGAGACGAGCGGGGCCCAGGCTGATCTCAGCTACTACCTCGGTGAGATCTATGTCGGGTACGGTCGCGTGCTCGGTGGCATACCTACGATAGAGTGCGAGGTCCTCGAGAGCGGCGATGTCCGCCTGGCCTGGGAAGAGGTTGACGGCGCCGTGGAGTACAGTGTCTACAGGTCGATCGCGAGAGGCGAGAGTCCGGGGATGGACGAACTCATCGCCGTCGTCGGGGAGCCTGTGTACTGCGAAATCGGTGGAGGGAATCGCGGTGACTGCGTGTACCGCGTTGCGCCCATAGATGAACTGAGATGTGAGGGTCAGCTGTCTGTTCCGGTCGCGGCATTAGCAGATTCGTTGAGCGACTTGTCTGTGTTGACTATGGCTGATTGGCCGGACGGGCAGCCTGACCTTCCTTGGCACGAACCGGGCAAGCTCATTGTCCAGGCAGCTCCCGTGGGCGGCGGCCGGAGTCCGGATCAGGACCGCGCCGGAATCCCGGGAGCGACTGTACTTCTTGGCTCAGCTCCCAATCCGGTCCACGACGAAGCCGTGGTCTCGTTCGTCATCGGCGATGACGGCAGCCGCGGCAGGGCGGAGCACGTGACGCTTACCATCTACACGGTGACGGGGCGACGTGTCTCACGGGTTTTTGACGCGGATCTGCCCCCAGGGGAACACTCCGTTGTGTGGAACAGACGGACCAGCTCAGGGGCGCGGGCGCCGGCGGGATGCTACTTCTACGCGCTGACGGTCGCCGGCAGCGTGATGAACGGTAAAATGACGCTGGTGCACTGACTTATCAGGCAGCACCGCATTCCATGGCGACACGCGACCCGGCTATACTGGCCGGGTCGCGTCGTTTGACCGGCATGTTGACAGCCACTCCACTCGGTGCTAGCGTGTCGCGTGAGGGAATGAACGATTCACTTCCTCGGATTAGGGGGAACCATGAACGTCGTTGACATAGTCATAGGAGTGATTCTTCTTATCGGGCTCCTTGCCGGGATCAGGCGCGGGTTCATACGAACGCTGTTCGGACTGGCGGCGCTCGTTGTCGGTATCATCGCAGCCGGGGCCGGCTTCATGTACGCGGCGAAGAAGGTATTCTTCTTCCTTCCGGGAGAGCGGGTGCCGGAAGTAGTGAGCTTCATCCTGATCTTCCTGGTGGTATTCGGGGCTATCGTCCTCATCGGTCACCTGATTGCCAAGGCGCTCAAGATGGCTTCGCTCGGATGGCTGGATCGGTTGGCCGGGGGTCTCTTGGGTATCATCATGGCGTCTCTGTGGACCGGGGTGTTTCTTCTCCTGGCCGTCATCGGCGGGTTCCATGAGGGACGCGCGCTATCGAGTTCGAAGCTGGCGCCGCAGGTCTTCACCGTTACCGATGCGATTGTGACTGCGATCCCAGAGAACGTCCGTGATGGCTTTGAGAAGGACTACAAGCGTCTGAGGGACGACTGGGAGAAGGGGAGGGCGCGGAAGAAGACGCGCCTTGCGCTGGTGGATGCGGCACCGGGCGATCTGAACCGCGGCGATGAGGTCATCGCGACATAGACTGGCGGGCAGCGCCGGAGGTGATCAGATGGTGGATGATTCCGCAGAGGTCGAGCAGACATTACCCGGGTCTTCGGACGGTGAGGATCGTGCACAGCCCCGCGCCGAAGCGGAAGTGGATGTCCTCGGTCGGTTGGGCGTGGACATCACGGAGATGGCTCTCGCTCAGGGCACCCCCGATTTCGAGCTGTGGGACGATGAGATATCGCGCGTCAAGGAAGTGCTCGAGAAGCGTGAACGCCATGCGGCGATGCTCGTGGGGCCACACGGCGTAGGGAAACGCGGACTCGTGTTCGCCCTGGCGACCCAGATAGCCGCGGGCGATGCTCCACCGCACGTTGCGGGTCGACGAGTCATAGAACTACCCTTCCATCGTGTGCTCGCGAACATACACCAGCCCGGTGACTTTGAGCGGCTGGTCTTCACGGCGATGCGGCAGGCGGCCTCGCAAGACGACATCATCCTCCTTATGAACAACTTCCCGGCCTTTCTGGGCGTGAGTGGTGGTTCCAAGACGCTCTTCGATGCATCATACGCGGTGGAGATGGCGTGCCAGCAGCCGGGGCTCTATCTCCTGGGCGCGGCGACGCCTACTCTCTATAAGGCAGCAGTGAACATGCTGCCGTGGCTTGAGCGCGCATTCACAACTGTTGCCATCTCGGAGCCGGAGCGGAGCACCGTTCTTGCGCTCCTCGGGAAGGTGGCTGAGATTCTGGCTGAGTATCACGGCGTCACGATCGGAGAAGACGCCATAACCTCGGCCGTCGATCTCTCCGGCTACTACGTCAAGGAGAGAGTCCTGCCCGGCAAGGCCATGGAGCTGCTCGACGAGGCGGCGGCTAAGGCCGTGTCTGCCGCTCCACGAGATGGTGGGCGCCCACGTCTGGACGCATCGCACGTCGCAGCGGCGCTCTCGCACTGGGTAGGCATCCCACCCGACAAGTTGGCCGGCGCGGTCAACCACGAACTCCTGGACCTCGAGGATTCGCTGATGAAGCGAGTCAAGGGTCAGGACTTCTGCATCAGGCGATTGGCAGACGTCATCCGCGTATCGAGGCTGGGTCTGAACGCGAATCCGGATAGACCGGACGGTGTCTTCCTGTTCGCCGGGCCGTCCGGTGTCGGCAAGAGTGAGCTGGCGCGGGCGCTGGCAGAGGAACTCTACGGTTCGTCCTCCCGACTGTTCGAGTTCAACATGACAAGCTACAGTGATGAGGATGGTCTGGCGCGGCTCGTCGGTCTGCATCTGGGTGAACTCAATCACCCAGGCGACCTCACGACAGTCGTCGAGCGCTATCCCCACTCTGTGATCGTGTTCGAGCAGATCGAGCGCACGCATCGCGACGTTGCCGCGATGCTGATGCGGGTATTCCGGGATGGACGCTTTGTCGACAGCGGCGGGGAAGAGGTCTGTTTCTCAAACACCGTCATGATCATGACATCGAATTCCGAGCATCTGGTGCCGCGGGACGGGGAGGAGGAGACGGTAGGGTTTGGGACGACGCCTCGCGGGCCCAATGATGAGCGGTACTCCAGAGAGGTTCGAGAGGCAATAGAGGAGTTCTTCCCGCCCGAGTTCATGGAGGGTGTCGATGAGGTCCTGGTCTTCGATCCACTGAGCGACGCTGCGCTTCGTGAGATCGTTCAGGTCCACCTCGACGACATCGCTGCACGGCTTGCCGCGCGATCGATTGCACTCGAGGTGTCGGACGAAGCGGTCGCCATGATTCTGGAGAAGGGCCACAGCAGAGAGTACGGTGCGAGGAATCTCGGCCGGACAGTCGAGGGCATGGTCCTGAGGCCCGTAGCCCGGTTCCTGCTGGGTAATCCCGACGCTGCGACCGTGAAACTACGCGTCGTCGAGGGTGAGATAGAGGTAGGTGGAGGCCTGGATGCGTAGGATCCACGCGGGAGGTTCTGGACTTTGCAGATGCTGATAGGTGGCCTGAGCGTCACGTGCGATCCTCTCACTGAGGTTGTCAATCCCTACGATTCCACAGTTATCGATACCGGGCCCATGGGAGGTGAGGACGAAGTCCTGAAAGCGCTTCTAGCGGCCGAGACGGGTGCTGAGGCG
>DAOVNE010000019.1 GCA_030630395.1 Candidatus Eiseniibacteriota bacterium | reverse complement strand
CGCACACCTCATAATCGCAGAGGTGGCGTTGGAACAGTGCGACCTCGACCGTATTCTGTTTGTTCCCGCTCCCCGTCCTCCCCACAAGACAGAAGGCGGGGTGAGTTCGATCGAGGATCGGATCGAGATGGTCCGGCTCGCGATTGAGGGTAATCCCCGTCTTGAACTGTCTGATATCGAGACGCGACGCGAAGGCAAGTCGTACACCATCGAGACAGTCCGCGAAGTGAGGCGCTTGCTCGGCCCGGATGAACGCATCTGTTTCATCATGGGAGCCGACAGTCTGACACAGCTCTCATCGTGGAAAGCGCCGGAACACCTGCTCGACGAGATCGAGGTCGTCGTCGCCGGCAGACCGGGAGTGAACGAGCGCGACGCCGATCCCGCGGCGCTAGAGAAGGTGATCATTCTCGATAGTCCCCTCATGGAGATATCAAGCAGCCACATCAGATGGCTTGCGAGGGAGGGACGCTCGATTCGTTACCTTGTTCCAGCGGCCGTCGAATCCTACATCAGAGAGAAGAACCTCTACTCATGACCAGCGTCGAAGCTGCAGGACGGGGCACCCCGGTCCTCTGTCTTATCGACGGGAGCGCCCTGGTCTACAGATCACACTACGCCTTCATCCGCAACCCGCTCGTTAACTCGAAGGGCGAGAACGTGAGCGCCATCTTCGGGTTCATCACGTCGGTGATGGATCTGCTCGACCGGTTTGAGCCGGAGTACGTCGCGGTTGTCTTCGACACCCCGGAGCCGACATTCCGTCACGTGATGTTCGAGGACTACAAGGCGACGCGGGAGGCAGCTCCTGATGAGATGATCGCGCAGCTCCCGATGATCAGGGAGGCCGTCGATGCACTTGGGATCTGTGTGATCGAGTCTCCGGGCTACGAGGCTGACGATTGTATAGGAACGCTGGCCGTCCGTGCCCGCCCGCTCGGCATTCACACGATCATCGTTTCGGGCGACAAGGATTTCTATCAGCTCGTCTGTGATGATATCTCGATCTACGACCCCAGCAAGAAAACTGAGTACAATGCCGACGGCGTCGTCGAGAAGTTCGGCGTGCCGCCCAAGCAGGTCATCGAGGTTCTTGGACTCATGGGGGACTCGTCGGACAATGTCCCGGGGGTTCCGGGGATCGGGAAGAAGACGGCCGTCGATCTCATCCGGTCGTTCGGGACCATCGAGGACGTGCTTGCGAATCTGGACTCCGTGAGCGGCACCAAGAGGCGCGAGAATCTCGACGTGTACCGGGATCAGGCGATCGAGAGCCGGGTTCTCGTCACGATCGAACTCAACGCTCCGGTCGAGGTGGGCGTTGAGGATCTGTCGAACGGACCCGTGGATGTCGAGCGCGCAACGGAGCTTTTCAGGGAACTGGAGTTCCCATCGCTTCTGAAGCGTCTGCCGGTCGCAAAGACCGATTCCAGCGAGTTCGAATACACGATCGTTAAGTCTATTCCTGAACTCGACCAGCTCGTTCTTGAACTTGGCCAGGCGCGCGCGTTCGCAGTCGATCTCGAGACGACGTCCCTTGATCCCTTTTCAGCAGACATAGTCGGCGTCTCCGTTTCCTGTGCCGCTCGTAAGGGCACGTATGTCCCCGTCAAGAAGAAGGGATCTCCCGGCGTTCAGAGACAAAGCCTGCTCAAGCGACTGCGCCCTCTTCTGGAGAACGCCGGTATCAGGAAGTATGGACAGAACCTGAAGTACGACTACGAGGTCTTGAGAGTGCACGGTGTCGAGATGCGCGGCATCGAATTCGACACGATGCTGGCCTCCTATCTCCTGGATCCGGGGAAGCGCCGCCACAACCTCGCTGCTCTCGCGCTCGAGTACCTGGGAAGAAGCGTCACCCCGATAGAGAGTCTGATAGGAAAGGGCGCGAACCAGCTTTCGTTCGCGGATATTGACGTGGAACGGGCCGCTGATTACGCCTGTGAGGATGCCGAGGTTGCATACGCACTGACTGATGAGCTGCGGCCCAAGCTCAAGAGCGCCGGTCTCGCGCCGCTCATGGCGGATGTCGAGATGCCGCTTCTACGCGTGCTGGCGCACATGGAACTTGAAGGTGTCGCTCTTGATACCGGCATTCTGTGTGAGTTGAGCGATCGCTTCGGGAAGACGATAGGTGAACTCCGCGCGAGCGTGCACGAGCTCTCAGAGGTTGAGTTCAATATCGACTCCCCCAAACAGGTGAGCGAGGTTCTCTTCGAACGTCTTGGGCTTCCGAGAGGGAGGAAGACCAAGACGGGGTACTCGACGGACAACAGGGTCCTGAACGATCTCAGTCACGAGCACGAGATCGCGCGTCTGATACTGTCGTATCGTCAGCTCACGAAACTGAAGTCGGGCTATCTCGATGCGCTTCCAAGACTCGTGAACGGGAACACAGGACGCGTTCACACGTCTTTCAACCAGGCTGTCACGGCTACGGGGCGGCTCTCGAGCAGCAACCCCAATCTTCAGAATATCCCGACCAGGACTGCGCTTGGGCGGGAGATCAGAAAGGCCTTCGTCGCGAAGGACGGCTCCGTCCTGATGTCGGCGGACTACTCCCAGATCGAACTCAGGATCATGGCTCACATCTCGGGCGATGAGAACATGAAGGCGGCGTTCGATGAGGGGAAGGATCTCCACAGAGCTACGGCCGCGCTGATACTCGAGAAGAACGAGGAGGACGTCGAGTCGTCTGAGCGTGACTGGGCGAAGACCGTGAACTTCGGGATCATGTACGGCATGAGTTCGTTCGGGTTGGCCCGGCAGCTCGGGATCTCAAATGATGCGGCCGCGGTCTTCATCGACCGGTACTTCGAGAGCTACCCGGCCGTGCTCGCTTACACCGAGCGTGTCAAGCAGGAGGTCCTCGACACCGGGTATGTCTCGACGCTCTTGGGGCGAAGGCGCAGCGTGTCGGGGCTCGATTCGGAGAACGGACGCATCCGGGGAATGGCTGAGAGGGTGGCCGTGAACACCCCGATCCAGGGAAGCGCTGCCGACATGATCAAGGTGGCGATGATCGGACTCGCAGACCGGATCGAGAGGGAGAAGCTCCCGTGTGCTCTGATCCTTCAGGTTCATGATGAACTCGTTCTTGAGGTGGAGAGAGGCGCGGTCGACGAGCTTGCCTCGATCGTCCGCGAGGAGATGGCAAGACCCAAGGGGGTCGAGCTGTCGGTTCCTGTCGTCGTCGATATCGGGCACGGCAACAGCTGGTTCGAGGCGCACTGAACGCAAGCCGAGGTGAAGATGATCAAGATCGGTCTCACCGGGGGAATCGCTTCAGGGAAGAGCGAGGCCGCGCACGCGCTCGCTCGACTTGGAGCGCACGTGGTCATTGCAGACGACCTTGCAGTCGACCTGGTGGCACCGGGGTCGCCGGTTCTCAACGCTCTCGTCGAGGAATTCGGTGACGGGGTCCTTCTCCCCGATGGGCGGCTGAACCGTGCGAGACTGGCAGATGTGGCGTTTGCCTCAGGCGAAGCCCTTGAACGGCTGAACGCCGCGACACACCCGCCGCTTGTGAATGCCATAAGGGAGACCATCGAGCGTGTGGAGAGGGCCGGGGATGTCGACGTGCTTGTCGTGGATGCCGCTCTACTTGCAGAGTGGGGCATTCTGGACCTCTTCGACATCGTGCTTGTTATTGACGCGTCGCTCGAGACCAGGTTCAACAGGCTTGCCGGAGTGGGGCTCTTGAGGGACGCAGCTCTGGCCAGGATGCGGGCGCAGCTTCCACGCGATCGACTCCTGGACGCGGCGGATGTGGTGATTGAAAACGACGGCTCGATCGAGGAGCTTGATGAGAGGATCAGAGAATTCTGGACGGAGCGCGTGTCCGGGGGAAGGAACGACACATGAGCAGCGACAGAGAGAGAACACTCAAGGACATCGCCCGGCGTGTAGGTGAACTCCAGGAGTATCTTTGACATCCCCGGCAAACAGAAGCGAATGAGCGAGCTTGAGGCAATGACGGCCGCCCCCGATTTCTGGCAGGACTCGGAGCGCGCCAAGGGAGTCGTCGGTGAGATATCCTCGCTCAAGGCTTGGCTTGCGCCTGTGGCGTCGCTCAAGGGGCGTATTCTGGATCTGGAGACTCTGCTCGAGATGGCCGAGGAGGAGGGTGGTGAGGCTGATGAGGAGGCTCAGGCGGAACTTGAAGCTGCCGTGAAGGCGCTCGACGACCTCGAGTTCAGGAAGATGCTCTCCGGGAAGGACGACGAGCGGAATGCGATTCTCTCGGTCCATCCGGGCGCCGGGGGCACCGACTCTCAGGACTGGGCGCAGATGCTCTTCAGGATGTACATGGCCTGGACAGAGAAGCGTGGTTTCTCTGCGGAAGTCATGGATATTCAGTCGGCCGATGAGGCCGGCATCAAGAGCGCCACGGTCTTCGTGAAGGGAGCGTACGCGTACGGCTACCTGAAGGCTGAGATCGGCGTTCACCGTCTGGTCCGTCTCTCACCGTTCGATGCGAACCATCGCCGTCACACATCGTTTGCATCCGTGGCCGTCTATCCCGAAATCGATGAGGAGACGGCCATCGAGGTAAGCGAGTCGGATATCAGGATAGACGTCTTCGGGGCAAGCGGTCCCGGCGGCCAGCACGTCAACAAGAGTTCCACGGCCATCCGGATTACGCATCTGCCGACCGGCATTGTTGTCTCGTGTCAGAGTGAACGGTCGCAGTTCCGGAATCGCGAGAATGCGATGAAGGTACTGAAGGCTCGTCTGTACGCCGTCCGGGAGGATGAGCGCAGAAAGGAACAGCAGGCGAAGGCGGGGGAGAAGCTCGAGATAGCCTGGGGAAGTCAGATACGATCATATGTTCTCCATCCGTACCAGATGGTCAAGGACAACCGGACCGGAGTCGAGACGTCGGATGTGAATGGAGTGCTTGATGGCGCTCTTGACGCATTCATAGAGGCGTATCTGAAGGCGACTGGATAACGAGCCCGCGCTAGCGCCGGTCGGGCCGTCCCCCGGATTACAGGCAAGCACCGGCGCCGACATGGGATATACTCTGGATATACTCTCGCCTGTGCATCAGGTGGCGAAGCCTCCCCAAGTCTGGGCGAGGTGAGTGGGTCGAGCAGGAGATGCCACATGTGGAGAACTCTCGGATTGGTCGCGGTGGTTGTCTCTGTTATCGCTGTAGCGCTCTTCTCGACGGCAGCCGTCATACGCGTTCCCGCCGAAGCTCCGACGATCCAGGATGGAGTCAACTCGGCGAGCGAAGGCGACACCGTTCTCGTCGCTCAAGGGACGTACACCGGCCCGATGAACCAGAACATCGATTTCTGGGGAACGAATCTGGTTCTTCTGTCGGAGTCCGGCGCCGAGCTTACGATCATTGACTGTGCGCGCGGCACACGCGGTCTCTGCTTCCGTGGGGGAGAAGACGCAACGTCGGTCGTCGACGGCTTCACGATCATGCACGGCTACGCTGAAGGAGGGGGAGCCGTCTACTGCAAGGGGGCGTCTCCCACCTTCAGGAACTGCTTCTTCCGTTCGAACCGGAGCCCCGGTGTCGGTGGCGGCATGGCGTTCTACGGGTCATCTTCACTGATTGAGAGTTGCTTCTTCGAGGGGAATACATCGGAGATAGCGCTGGACGGATCGGGCGGGGCGGTTTTCTGTGCGGACGGATCCGATCTCGTGATCAGCGACTGCTACTTCACTCAGAACACATCCGACATGGGGGGAGCGGTCTCGTGCACGGACGCCTCTTCGGTCCTTCTGGCCGACTGCCTTCTCGTCATGAACTGCGCTGATTCCGGGGGATCGCTTGGGTGTCGCCTTGGTTCGACGCTCATCATCGAGAGATGCACGATCGTTCACAGCATAGGATGCGGGGGAAGCGGGATCTACTGCGACGGTGGATCCGCCGTCACAGCCGACAGGACCATCATCGCCTTCGGCTACAAAGGTGAGGCTGTATGCTGTTCGACGGGAGGCGCCGCTACGCTCATATGCTGCGACGTTTTTCAGAATGAGTACGGCGACTGGACAGGCTGTATCGCCGGACAGAACGGTGTTGCCGGCAACATCTCGGAGGACCCACTCTTCTGCGGGATTCTCAATCCGGACAGCCGGTACTCGCTCCGAAGCGATTCGCCCTGTGCCGCCGAGAACAACCCGGACTGCGGTCGCATAGGCGTGTTGGGTATCGGCTGTGAGGCCACGCCTGTGGAATCGCTGAGCTGGGGGCGTGTGAAGATGATGTTCAAGTAGCTCGGGTGGAAGGGACGGTCGAGTTCTCTAGTGTAGCTGCCGTCTGGATTCCCGCCGAATCGGCATAGACCACCGCGGGATTGACCGCGAACCAGGAGGTTGATGATTTGGAGAAGCCGGAGGGCGTCGCTCAGGAACAGATGCGAGCGAACCTCGAGAGCCTGAGGGAGAACGGAGTCGATCCGTATCCCCGTCGTTTCGAGAGATCATGTCTCTCTCTCGAAGTCGTGGACGGTTTCGACCATCTTGAGGGCAGCGAGGTGACAGTGGCCGGACGTCTGATGGCGACGAGGGGCCATGGGAAAGCCGGCTTCGCGGACCTCGTGGACGAGAAGGGGAAGATACAGCTCTATGTGCGGCGAGATGAGGTCGGGGACGAGCAGTTCGCGGTCTGGAAACTCGTCACCGTTGGTGACATCGTCGGCGCGCGCGGCGAGGTCTTCAAGACCAGATCAGATGAAGTGAGCATCAAGGTGAAGGAACTCACGCTTCTCGCGAAGGCCCTTCTTCCGCTTCCGGAGAAATGGCACGGTCTCAAGGACAAGGAGATAAGGTATCGCAAACGGTACCTGGATCTCATCTCGAATGAGGAGACGCGGGACGTCTTCCGTGCAAGGAGCAGAATAGTCCACATCATGCGGGACTTTCTGGCGGAGCGGGACTTTCTGGAGGTCGAGACGCCGATACTCCAGCCGATCTACGGTGGAGCATTCGCGCGCGCTTTTGAGACGCACCATCACTCGCTCGATCTTACGCTCTACCTGCGGATAGCCGACGAACTCTACCTCAAGCGTCTGATCGTCGGAGGGTTCGAGCGCGTCTTCGAGATCGGCAAGGACTTCCGCAACGAGGGCATGGACAGCACACACAGTCCCGAGTTTACGCAGCTCGAGCTCTACCAGGCCTACGCCGACTACAACGTGATGATGGAGACCACGGAATCGCTCTTCGAGCGGCTCGCCACCGAACTCCACGGCGGCACCAAGTTCACATGGCAGGGGCAGGAGATCGACGTCAAGGCGCCGTGGAAGCGTGTCAAGGTGATGGACGCCGTGGCGGGCATTGTCGGGAACGATGCGCTCAAGAGCAGAGAGACTCTGGCGGCGGCAGCCAAGGCTGCCGGCCTTGATCTGGGTGACCCGGAGAGCGACGGTCTCCCTGGTTTCGGCGAGCTTGTGGAGAAGATCCTGAGCGAGTTCGTGGAACCGAAGCTCATGGAACCGACTTTCCTGGTCGACTACCCGGTCGAGATTTCACCGCTTGCCAAGCAGACGCCGGACGATCCAGCGATCGTCGAGCGGTTCGAGATCTTCATAGCCGGCATCGAGCTGGGCAACTCGTTCACGGAACTGAACGATCCCGACGAGCAGGTGCGGCGCCTGAGCACGCAGGTGGAGAGGCGCGCGGATGGAGATGAAGAGGCGCATGGGATGGACGACGATTTCATCACGGCGCTCAAGCACGGCATGCCCCCGACGGGGGGACTAGGGCTCGGAGTGGACAGGGTGATCATGCTGCTGACGGACTCCCCCGGGATCCGCGACGTCATTCTGTTTCCCACGATGCGTCCGGAGAGGGATGAGTAGCGATGGAGAGGAGCCCCTTCTTGTCATTCGAGTGGTTCGTCGCGTGGCGCTACCTCAGGGCACGTCGCAAGACCAGGTTCATCTCGATAATCACGATCATCTCCGTCGTGGGTGTGGCAGTTGGCGTCATGGCATTGACGGTTGTTCTTGGCGTGATGAACGGATTCGAGGAGGAGATACACAGGCGGATCATCGGCATCAATGCCCACGTGATATTGCTCAAGTACGGAGCCGAACCGGTCCGGGACTTCCAGACGATCATCGACATCGCCGAGACCGTCCCCGAGGTTGTCGCAGCGGCGCCGTTCACGTATTCGAAAGGCGTCATAAAGGGCTACGAGCGCTCCGATGGCGCCGTCATTCGCGGGGCCGACCTCAAGAGCGAGGCAAGAGTCACCGACATCATGGAGAACATCGAGCCTCGGCTTGAGACACTGACAAACGAGCCCGGTGAGATTCCGCTCATGATCGTCGGGGACGAGCTGGCCCTGAGGCTCCGGGTCACGGTCGGGGACACGGTCGCCCTGTCTTCGCCTTTTGACTACGTCGTCACGCCCATGGGGGTGATGACGTCGGTCTCGCAGTTCAGGGTCGCCGGACTCTACAGCTCGGGGATGTATGAATACGACCAGCAGTTGGTCTACATAGATCTTCCCATGGCGCAACGTCTGTTCGGTATGGGGGACGGGGTCACCGGTATCGAGATCAGGGTGGAAGACCCCTGGCGAGCCCCCGAGGTTGGAAGCGCAGTCGTGGAAGCCGTTGGAGGGTTTCCCTACCGCGCCAACAACTGGATCTACCTGAACCGCAACCTCTTCACGTGGATGAGGACCGAGAAGAAGGTCATGTTCTGGATACTGTCTCTCATCATCATGGTGGCCGCGTTCAATATCGCGAGCACTCTCATCATGGTTGTCATGGAGAAGACGAAAGACATCGGTGTAATGAAGTCGATGGGAGCGACGGCCCGGTCTATCCTCAGGATCTTCATCGCAGAGGGGCTCGTGATAGGAGTCCTTGGAATGCTCATCGGCAGCATGAGTGGATTCGTACTGGCGTCGCTTCTCGATAGGTATCAGTTCATTTCCCTTCCGGGGGACGTGTATCCCGTGGAGACACTCCCCGTGCTCATGAAGTTCAGTGATTTCGTGATCGTCGCGGGTGCTGCGATCCTGATCAGTTTTCTCGCCGCCCTTTATCCGGCATGGAAGGCAGCCAAGTTGGCTCCGGTGGAGGCCATCCGCAATGAGTAGTCACGCGTCGGATCCAGGTGGGGCCATGCTGACAGTCGAGGGTGTGACCAAGACCTTCACATCAGGAGCGGAGGAGCTGCACGTTCTCAGGGGCATCGACATGGACGTGAGACGGGGTGAGATCGTCGCGATCGTCGGACCATCCGGTGTCGGCAAGAGCACTCTGCTTCACATCATGGGTGCGCTTGATCACCCCACGTCCGGCAGCGTTTTCATCGATTCGACCGACGTCTTCGCCCTGCCGGAAGTGGAGCGTGCAGGTTTCAGAAACAGGACCGTCGGGTTTGTGTTCCAATTTCACCACCTCATGCGTGAGCTGACCGCACTCGAGAATGTCATGATGCCCTGTCTCATCGCCGGGATGAGTGGGTCGGCCGCCAGGGCGCGAGCCCTTGAGATCCTTGAGCAGGTGCACCTGGCTCCTCGCGCACACCACAGGCCGGGAGAGCTCTCGGGCGGCGAGGAGCAGCGTGTGGCCGTGGCAAGGGCACTTGTCAACGACCCCTCGGTGATCCTTGCCGACGAGCCGTCCGGCAATCTCGACCGCGCCGGCGGCAAGGAGCTTCACGACCTCATCTGGCACTTGCGGGAAGAGCTTGGACAGACATTCGTGATAGTGACCCACAACCCCGAACTCTACGAGAGAGCAGACAGGGTCGTGGAACTCAGAGAGGGAACGACGGTCCGCATCTGACGAGGGAGCCGGAGATAGGGAACGACGGTTCGCATCTGACGAGGGAGCCAGAGCGATGATCTGTGATGAGTGTGGCAGGCCTGCAACCATCCGGTTCGTAGAGACGGTCAACGGCGAGATGCGCCTGATGCGGCTCTGTGGGGAATGCGCCGCGGCCCGAGGCATCGGTCTGTCGTTCGCCCCTCTCGCAGGACCTCTCGTGAACATGCTCATGGGGTTCCTTGAGGAGGTGGGAGCGCAGGATTCGGTAGAGGTACCGGAGCCGGCGTGCTCCGAGTGCGGACTGCCGTACGACGAGTTTCGTCGGACCGGCAAGCTCGGATGCGCAGTCTGCTACACGTCGTTTGAGAAGGAACTGCGGCCCCTCATACGCCGCATCAACGGTAGCACTCGACACACCGGGAGGATTCCCACATCGGCGCCCGACGATGTCGAATCGATCAGGGAGGTCAGGCGTCTCAAGGTGGATCTGGAGCGTGCTGTCAGGGGCGAGGAGTACGAGCGTGCGGCCGAACTCCGTGACCGCATCCGGGACCTCGAGTCGAAGCGCTCGGAGGGGGGGGACGATGGGGACGTTTGAGCAGATGCTCGCCACTCAGCCAGGCTGGCTCGACGCATCCGGTCCGATCTCCAATGTTGTTCTCTCGACCAGGGTGCGACTGGCTCGAAACCTCAAGGGCGTGCCGTTTCCAATGAGGGCCGACAACGCGGATCTTGAACGCGTGAGAGATCGCACGCTGGCTGCGGCGTCGGCAAGCAACTACCTGTCAGACGCGCTGGTTCTGATTATGGATGAGAGTTCGCAGTCGAAGCGGGAGATTCTGGTCGAGCGTCACCTGACGGGACGGGAGTTCCTGAGAGATAGTCCCGGACGTGCGGTCGTCATAGGTGATCGGGAACTCGTGAGCGCAGTGATCAACGAGGAGGATCACCTCAGGCTGGCATGTCTCAGATCCGGTCTCGAGCCCATGGACGCCTGGCGCCTGGTCGATCGGCTCGACACCGAACTGGAGCGGAACTTGCATTATTCGTACTCCAGCGACTGGGGATACCTTACATCCTGCCCCACGAATGTGGGCACGGGTATGCGCGTGTCCGTGCTTATGCATCTGGTGGGACTTGTGCGAAGCAACCGCATCGCGCAGGTCCTTGGCAGCATATCGAAGCTTGGGCTTTCGGTGAGAGGATTCTACGGCGAGAGGAGCGCGGCTCTCGGGGGGTTCTTTCAGGTCTCGAACCAGATGACACTGGGGCAGTCTGAAGACGACATAGCTTACATGGTCGAGAGAGTGGCCGGTCAACTGGTCACGCTCGAGCTCGAGGCGAGAAGCGAACTGACGGAAAAGGGTGGACGCAAGATCGAAGATGAGGTGCACAGAGCCCACGGCATCCTTACGAGCGCAAGAATCATCTCGCCGGATGAAATGATGGTGCTCTGTTCGTCATTGAGATTCGGCATCACCGAGGGGCTTATCGATTCGGTCGATCTTGCTACGGCAAACGGACTACTTGTCTCTACACAGCCCGGTCATCTCAAGCATTTCAACGGCAGGGATCCGGGGCCGGAGCGGCGCGATCGAATGAGGGCGGATCTGATCCGCAGGGAACTGGCGTCGGGGAGCAGTGCCTAGGCTTCCTGATAATCGGAGGGGAGAATGTACAGACATACGGACTTCACGCCGCGCGTCAGACGAGTTCTGTATTTCGCGCGGGAGGAAGCCACGCGTCTTCACCACGACTATCTAGGCACGGAGCACCTTCTGCTCGGCATCGTTCGGGAGGGCGAGGGTGTTGCAGCGACAGTTCTGCGTGAACTCGCCATCGATCTCGATACCGTGAGGGAGATGGTTGAGTCGCACGTTGCTCGCGGCAGCTATGGTGCTTCCATGAAGGAGACCCAGTGGACTCCCCGAGCCAAGACGGTTCTCGAACTGGCGCGCGAGGAGGCTCGGTTACTCCACCATCAGTACATCGGAACCGAGCATCTGCTCCTGGCATTGATACGTGAGGGGGACGGGGTCGCGGCAAAGGCGCTCAAGGATCTGGATGTGGACCTGAGGACTGCGCGCGAGATGGTGATGAAGGTTCTGGGTGGCGGCGGAGGCGGAGTGGCAGCGCAAGAAGTCCCGACCACCGACGAGACCGAGACTCCTACGCTCGACCAGTACGGCCGGGATCTCACCAAGATGGCGAGGCAGGGTGAGCTGGACCCCGTCATCGGCCGTGCGAACGAGATCGAGCGCGTGCTCCAGGTTCTCTCCCGCCGCAAGAAGAACAACCCTGTTCTGATCGGTGAGCCGGGAGTGGGGAAGACGGCGATTGTTGAGGGGCTGGCGCAGAAGATAGTGGCCAACGAGGTCCCCGGCACCCTGAAGGACAGGCGCCTGGTCATGCTTGATCTCTCGTCGACAGTTGCGGGAACGAAGTACCGCGGCCAGTTTGAGGAACGCCTGAAGACCCTCATAAGCGAGATCAGGGAGAGTGAGAACGTCATCGTCTTCATAGACGAGCTTCACACGATCGTGGGAGCCGGCGGCGCTGAGGGCGCCATCGATGCGGCGAACATGCTCAAGCCGGCCCTGGCCCGAGG
>DAOVNE010000117.1 GCA_030630395.1 Candidatus Eiseniibacteriota bacterium | reverse complement strand
CTCAGCCGGACGGCGATCTTCTCGCAGTGGCTGTGGTGAGACTGCTCGAGATGTTGGAGTCGGTCAAGATCATCAAGCAGTGCATCAAGAAGCTGCCCGGTGGGGAGATCAGAAACGAAGTCCGCGAGATCCTGCGGGGAGAGGGGATCGGTCGCATTGAAGCCCCGCGTGGGGAGTGCTTCCACTTCATCCGCTCGAACGGCACAAACATGCCCGAGCGGCATAAGATGAGGGCGCCGACCTTCGTGAACATCCCGTCCTATCGGCCGCGCGTGAAGGGCGAGACCATCTCGGACGCCACGGTCATCTTTGCGATCATCGACCCGTGCTACAGCTGCACGGAGCGCATCGCAGTGATCGACCCAAGCGGTAAGAGAATCGCGAACGGACATGATCTTATCAAGCTGAGTCACCAGAAGACCGAATGGCTTAAGAAGAATCTCTAGAGGCTCGGGGGAAAGTAGATGCCACAGATTCTGGTTCCCATAATCATCCCTGCCGTCGCCGGCCTGCTATGTCTCTTCGTACCACGACGGGTCAAAGGCGTCAGGGAGGTGATCGCAATCGCGGGCACCGCGTGGGCGTTGGTTGCGGCGCTCCAGCTGTTCGGACAGTGGCCGCTCTCGTTCACGAAGGACTGGGTGGTGTTTGGCGGCCTTGACGTTCAGTTCGATCTGCTGCTCAACCACTTCAGTGCCTTTGTCATCGTGTTTGTGGGTCTGTTTGGGTTGGGTGTGGGGATCTACTCGATCGGCTGGCTCGACAAGGAGCACGACGGGAGGCGTTACTACGCCTATCTGCTCTGGACGGTGGCGGCCAGTTGCGGGGCGGTGCTCTCAAACAGTCTGCTCATCCTCCTCATCTTCTGGGAGGCGCTGACCGCGATCCTCTATCTGTATATCAACCTGGGCAAGAAGAGAGCCGAGGCCTCCGAGGGTGCATCGAAGAGCTTCCTTATGCTCGGTTTCTCCGATGCCGCGCTCTTCCTTGCCGTCGCTCTGATCTGGGTTAAGTACGGCACGCTCTCGATGAGCCATCTCAGGATATTTGTCGCCGACCCGACATCGACGTTCATCTACCTTCTTCTGATGATCGGTGCGATCACCAAGGCCGGCGCAATGCCGTTTCACACGTGGATTCCTGCTGCAGCCAAGGGTGCACCAACGCCGGTGATGGCACTGCTACCGGCATCGATCGACAAGCTTCTGGGAATCTATCTTCTCGCGAGAATCAGTCTCGACATCTTCAGCATAGGGCCGGGCCTCTCGCTCGTCCTTATGATCATAGGTGCAGTGACGATATTCGCGGCCGTCATGATGGCGCTCATCCAGCACGATCTCAAGGTGCTGCTCTCGTACCACGCGATCAGCCAGGTCGGGTATATGGTGCTCGGTATCGGGACCGGAATCCCCATAGCCATCGCCGGCGGCATCTTCCACATGCTCAACCATGCCATCTACAAGGCGTGTCTGTTCCTTGGGGCCGGGTCCATCGAGAAGCAGACCGGAACGACGGAGATCTCGAAGCTGGGAGGTCTCGCCAAGGCGATGCCTGTTACGTTCATCACCATGGCAATCGCGGCGTTCGCGATCTCCGGTGTGCCTCCCTTCAACGGCTTCGTCTCGAAGTGGATGATCTACACGGGCATTGTCGAACTTGGAAGCAGGGGCTTCAGCGCGTACTGGATCTTCATCGTCGTCGCGCTCTTCGGGAGTGCGCTGACGCTCGCGTCGTTTGTTAAGGTCCTCTACTCGGCCTTCCTCGGGCAGCAGCCGAGCGCGCTCAGCCACGTAAGAGAGGCATCCTGGTTCATTCGGATCCCGTTGATCGTATTCGCGGGCCTCTGTGTTCTCTTCGGTGTCTGGGCGAAGTTCCCACTCGACACGTTCATCAATCCGATCGTTCATGGAGCAGTCGGCACGACGCCGGCAGGCGCGATCACACTCGGCGCCGGGTACTGGGATCCGGCAAGTGCGACCGGGCTTATCATCGTGGGCGTCATTGTCGGGCTTGGCGTGGTGTTGATGGGGAAATTCACGAAGAGGCGGATAGGCCGTATCTTCATCGGCGGGATAAGGCCGCCGGAGCGCATGGATGCAATGCATGTGACCGGGACGGGTTTCTACAACACGATCAAGGAGATGGTCCCGTTCAAGGGCTTCTACATGAACGCCGAGCAGAAGGTGTTCGACGTGCACGTGGTTGGCGGCCGGGTTGGCGATGTCTTCGTCAAGGCGCTGAAATCTCTGCACAGCGGCGTCCTGTCGACGTACCTCGCCTGGTGCGTCATAGGTCTTGGTGCGATAGTATTCGCAGTACTGACGGCGCTCCTCAAGGAGATGGCCGGCAGGTAGTGGGCATTTTGGGATGACACACAAGGTTGCTCGAGACAGGCGGGAGACGAGTTAATGGAAAACATCACTCCTCAGCTCTATGCACTCCTGGTGTTCATGATCGTGGGATCGATCGTGGCCATTGAGACCAGGAACCTCCTGTCCGCTGTGATCTCGGTAGCTGCGGTCGGCTTCGCGCTGTCTGTCGCGTTCCTTTTTCTTGGGGCGCCGGATATCGCGATCACGCAGCTGGTTGTCGAGGTTCTCGTACTGATCATCCTGATCAGGGGAACGATCCTTCTCGACAACACGGCGGTCGAATCGCATCGAGATACTCTGGCGGTCGTGACATCACTGATCTTCTTCGGGCTGGTCCTCGGGTTTGGGGCGATGATCTTTGGGGGCAGGGGCTTCCCCGAGTTTGGCGAGCCGCTCATGCGCGTGTCGAGGGTGTATGTACACACCGGGCTCCCGGCGACGTACTGTGCCAACATCGTATCGTCGGTGATCCTTGACTTCCGGGCATACGATACGATGGGCGAGGCCACGGTGCTCTTCACCTCGATTCTCGGAGCTCTGGCGCTTCTAAGGAAAGACGGGAAGAGGAAGGAAGAGGAGGTGGTCGCCGCATGAACGGTATGACTCTCATAGTCAAGACGATCACGGACTTCGTTGTTGGTTTCATCATAGTCTTCGGCACGTACATCGTGCTGTACGGCCACCTGACACCCGGCGGGGGATTCGCTGGAGGCGTGATCATCGCATGCGCCTTCATTCTCCTGATGCTGGCACACGGTAAGGATGTGGCCTTTTCCAAGATGCCGGAGAAGACGGCCCACATTCTCGACAGCGCAGGGGCACTCATGTTCCTGCTCATCGGCTGGTTCGGTGTGACCGTCGGTTTCTTCTTCATGAATACCTTCGGCAGGGGGGAAGCGTTCCGGCTTCTGAGTTCAGGGATGATCCTGCCGCTCAATATCGCTATCGCGTTCAAGGTCGGTAGCTCACTCTTCCTGGTTTTCTCGGCGCTGGCGGTCTTCCGTAGGCGTTCCTTCAGGGCCATGATCGAGGATGAACTGGCATGACCGTCTATTTCATGTGCATAGTTCTTCTGACAATGGGGCTCTACTGTCTCGTGGCCAAGAAGAACATCGTGAAGAAGATTCTCGGGATAGTCATCATGGACTACGCCGTGAATCTGTATATTATCATCGTCGGGTACAAGACCGGCGGTGTGGCGCCGATCATAGAGCCGAACATGCCGGCTGCCACCCTTGAGCGTTTTGTGGACCCCCTTACACAGGCTCTGGTTCTGACGTCTATCGTCATCGGCCTGGGTGTCCTGTCTCTCATGGTGGCAATGTGCATTCGGCTCTACGAGAAGCACGGGACCTTTGACATGTCCGTGATCAGCAAGCTGAGGGGATAGCCAATGAACCCTTTACCACTCTATGTCGCGATCCCGCTCGGAGCAGCTTTCCTCATTCCCCTTCTCGGGGTCTGGTGGAAGAAGAGCGGGGAGACCCTCGCCCCTCTGTTCACGCTGATACTGGCGATCATGGCGATCGTGCAGGTGACCAGGCCGGCGGCCGTGTATCACATGGGCGGCTGGGCGCCGCCGGTGGGAATCGCTCTCGTGAGCGACGGTCTTTCGACGTTGTTGCTCATAGCGATCAACGTGGTCGGATTCCTCTGCATTCTCTTCTCACTCAAGTACATGCAGATGTATACGGGGCTCACCAAGTACTACTCGCTCTTCATGTTGATGGTGGCGGGGATGAACGGGGTGGTTGTGTCGGGAGACCTCTTCAATCTCTACGTGTTCCTGGAGGTCGCATCGATCGCGTCCTACGCGCTTGTCGCGTTCGGTGTGGGGGCCGAGGAGCTCGAGGCGGGCTTCAAGTACCTCATCCTGGGTAGCGTGGCATCCGTGATGCTGTTGTTCGGAATCGGGACCGTCTATGCGGTGACCGGCTCTCTCAACATGGCGGACGTCGCGCAAGAGATCGCAATGAGGTTCGGTGGGGAGATGAACCCCGCGCTGCTTCTTGCCGGAGCCTTCTTCCTTATGGGCTTCGGGCTGAAGGCGGCGCTCGTGCCGTTCCATGCATGGCTCCCGGACGCTCATCCATCTGCGCCCGCGCCGATCTCTGCGATGCTCTCAGGCGTGGTCATCAAGAGCCTCGGCATCTACGCCATCTGTCGCATCTTCTTCAATGTCTACGGCATCTCAACCGGCTCTGCCGGATCCGTCATATTCGCGAACGCCATGATAGCGTTCGCGATTCTATCGATCATTGTCGGCGGCCTTCTGGCGATCGGGCAGTGGGACTACAAGCGACTTCTTGCGTACAGCTCGATCGGGCAGATCGGGTATGTGATGCTGGGAATCGGTGTGGGCGCACGTGTGCTGGCCACCGGTGGGCAGCTCTCCATCGCCGGCCTCGCGATACTGGGTGGCCTCTTTCACCTGTTCAACCACGTCGCGTTCAAGTCTCTTCTGTTCCTCTCCTCGGGTGCTATCCAGCACGCGACCGGAACCAGGGACATGAAGCAGCTGGGTGGCCTGAGAGAGAGGATGCCAATCACGTCCTTCACGACGAACATGGCGGCGCTCTCCATCGCCGGAGTTCCCCCGTTCAGCGGATTCTGGAGCAAGCTCCTGATTCTGATTGCAACGATCAAGGCGGGGCATATCGGTATCGCGATCGTGGCCATCATCTTCGCGTTTGTGACGCTGATCTACTACATCAAGGTCCAGCGGGAGATCATCTACGGGACCGTATCGAATCTTGTTGAGAAGGCGAGGGAGGTTCCCGCCCTCATGTACGTGCCTCTCATCCTCCTGGCGATAGCCTGCGTCGGAATGGGGCTCCTGTATCCCGTGGTGGGACCGCGCGTTCTGGAACCCGCCCGCGACGCTCTTATGAATAGTGCAGAGTACATCCAGCTGGTCCTCGGATAGGGGGCAAGGAGCACTGATGGACAAACTGAAGCGAAGGCTCCTGGATCTCACAATCTACTTTGGCCTATGGCTGCTTCTGACCTGGTCTCTCGACTGGCAGGGGGTGGTTGTGGGGGCGGTACT
>DAOVNE010000123.1 GCA_030630395.1 Candidatus Eiseniibacteriota bacterium | reverse complement strand
TAGATGGGTTGGATCATGGCGGCTCGGCTACTATAGGTGGTGCCGGCGGCTTGATTTCCCTTGACTGGATGGACTATCTCAACGATTCTGGCCCTCACATGTGGGTAACACTCGGTCTCGGAGGGAGGGAGCTATGAAGCGCTCTACGATCGTTCTGGTCGCCGTTCTGATGCTTGTGAGTTCAGTCGCGTCGGCCGAGCTTTACACGAGCCTGCGCTACGCGGGCACGTTCAACCTGAAGGAACTCGCCGTCGGCACGCAGAGCGAGAAGCTGGGTATCGAAGTTGCAATCGGCTACAGCAAGACCACGCTTACCGATCTCGACCTTGGTTTTCTTGGCGATCTCGGAACTCTCTCAGACGAGACGATTGATCCTGACATCACTATCATGACGCTCGGCGCCGCCGTGTTCTTCCAGATCGCGGGCGACGAGAACTACGGTTTCGATCTCGGTGGCCGGGCCCAGTACAGTTCGTTCAGTTTCAATACGACCATCCCGGACATTGAGGCACGCGGTGATGACGATATGTCCATCGGCGTATCGGGCATGGCGTTCGGACCTGTGCTGCGCGGCCGTTGGTTCATGGCCGACGGCTCCTGGGCCATCGGTCCCGAGATCTACGCAAAGTACAGTACGATGAGCCCGACCGCCGAGATTGCCGGCGAGGATGTTACGGATGAGCTGTTCGGCGACGTGGGCACGACGACTCTGTCGCTCGAGTACTCGCTCAGGATGGATTTCTACTTCTAGCATGGGTGCGCCGTACGTATCTGTCGGCGCATAGGCGCGCCGCATATGTCAGTCGGCGCGTAGATGGGCGCGGTTGAACCATCACTCATTACGCTCTCAGGGAACAAGGGGTGCCTTTCATGGCGCCCCTTTTCCTTTGCCCTTTTTCCCTTTGACGGAAAACCCAACTTGTGTATGGTTCACCGTAGGAGGCGGTCAAGCCGTCTTCCTTAACGAGAAACTGTGTGATGGCCGCCCGGCGGGAGGACGGGAGCGGAATTGTGCCGCACCCGGCCGGCAAGCCTGGCCTCCGGGCCATAATCAAGGAGGGTCTATGCGTCGCGGTCTTGTGCTGTGCATGGCCGTCGTGCTTGTTCTGGCTGCAGGAACAGCATCGGCAAAGATCTACACCGGTCTCCGTTTCACCGGAAACGGGAACTACGATCTCGGCTACTCCAAGTACTGGGACTCCGGCTTCACGACGTCTCGTGAGTTCGCCGTTGGCTTCGGCGATGAGTTCCAGGGTGAGGTCGCCCTCGGCTTCGGCAAGATGAACTGGGTCGTGGATGACTACGAAGAGCCCTCCCGGAACAACGACGAGGAATCCTGGGGCTGGCATTCATTCGGTCTCGCGGGCTTCTACCCGATCATGGAGGGGAGCATCTACCGCATCGATGCGGGTGGGAGATTCACCTACTACTCCTCAAGCCATATCGACACCTGGGAACCCACGGAGCAGGAGTGGACGCAGGAGTTCTCGGGTTGGTCGTTTGGCCCCCTTGTGCGGGGCTCGTGGCAACTCGGCAGCTCTCCGATCATGATAGGTCCTGAGGTCTGTCTCAAGTACACGAAGCTCACATATCTCAAGGAGTCGATTGCCCACGGTGAAGTATGCGACAGCGAGGAGTATGATATCAGTGGCTTCAGCGTGGACTACTCATTCCGAGCTGATTTCTACTTCGAATAGGGTGGAGCGATTCCCCCGACGCGCCCCATCGGGCGCTGAAAGGAGACAGAGATGCATCGCATGATTGTTGCATTGCTCTTGGCTGCAACTCTGCTGATTGCTCCAGCCGCGTCAGCAGAATTCTATACGGGCTTAAGACTCACCGGCATGGGGAACTTCTGCGGCGACATGGAGCTCATAGAGGACTCGGGCTTTTACACCTACCGTGAGTTCGTTGTCGGATTCGGCGACGAGATACAGGGTGAGGTGTCGTTCGGATTCAACAGCATGAGCCTCGAAGAACAGATCGATGAAGAAGAAGAGGGCGAGCGGCGCTACTTCTATGACAAGGAGACCTACAGCGCCAGGATGTTTGGTGTGGCGGGCTTCTACCCGATTCAGCAAACCTCGTCCTTCCGCCTCGATGGCGGCCTCCGCTTCCAGTACTACAGCATGCAGTACACGTCAGAAGACGCCTATTGGGACGACTCTCTGAATACAGAGGACGTCGCCATTAATGGTTGGGCCATAGGACCTGTCGCGCGAGCTCAGTGGCGCGTTGCCGGAGGCAAGGTCGCCATCGGTCCCGAGGTCTACTTGAAGTACGGAAGCTACACGATGACTCAGGAGGGAACGTACGACGACGAGCCGTATGAGGAGGAGGATGTGCACATATCCGCCTGGAATGTGGACTACTCCCTCAGGGCTGATTTCTACTTCGACTAGGCTCTCATGCACCGCCGGAGTGAGGTCAATCCAGGCCACTGACCGCACTTCCGGAACACGTAGCACAAGAAGCGGGGCGCCGATGTCAGGCGCCCCGTTTCTCATTCTCACGACAGCTCGTCAGCGCGAATCAGTGCTCGCGCACCATGTCCTTGATCTTCATGAGCCGCGTCGAGGTCTCTCGCTCCATCTCTGCCAGACGGTCGCCGATGAAGCGGATCGTCTCCTCCAGATTCGGCACGAGGATGTGTTCGAGTGCGTTGACCCGCCGGCGTGTCTTCTCAAGCTCAGCCGCGATCAGCTGTACGGACTTCTCCATCTCCGCCAGCCGCATAAGCCTCGGTATGACGGCGGCGTAGAGCTCGAGCGCCTCATCAAGCTCTGCCGTTGTGTCGGCGAAACCGTAGCCGAACTCGGCATCCTTCGGGAACTCGACCGCGAAGCTTGGAACTCTCAGGTTCATGATCTGCTCGCGCGAAGGCTGGAGTTTCACGGTTCTCTGTGAGAACGCGAGCGCGGCCTCCATGGCGCTTCCGCTCATCTCGAATCGTGCCGAGACGAACGCCCGGTAGGCATGAGCCAGATCTCCTTCGACTTCGTGCCGAAGGTCCCTGGCTTTGTGCACGACTCCAAGGAACCGGCGCATCAGCTCCTCCTGCTTGTCCTTGAGGAGCTTGTGGCCCCGCTTGGCAAGCTGGAGGCGTCGCTTAAGCCTCAGGAGCTGCATTCTATTGGGATTCGCGCGTAGCCGCATCTATCTCCCTCGTGTCAGGGTCCGCCCCCGGCTCTCTGCCGAGAACGTCCCCGCATTCATCTTTCCGGACCTACTCGCCGGCGGTCACGGTCTTCTTCATGTACCGATCGATCTGCTCCGGCTTCACACGCTTGAGCTCCGACTTCGGAAGGATCTCGAGGAGTTCCCAACCCAAGGCGAGCGTCTCGTCGATGGTCCGGTTCTCGTCCTGCCCCTGGCGGACGTAGCGGTTCTCGAAGACCTCGGCGAACTTGAAGAAGGCCTTGTCCTCGGGTGAGAGTGCTCCTTCACCGAGGATAACGGCCAGCTCCTGTGCCTCCTTGCCGCGTGCGTACGCTGCAAAAAGCTGGTTGGCCAGGTTCGCATGGTCCTCACACGTCTTGCCCTCGCCGATCCCCTTATCCCTCAGACGAGACAGCGACGGAAGCACATTGATGGGCGGGTAGATGCCCTTTCTGTGCAGACCACGGTCGAGGATTATCTGACCCTCCGTGATGTACCCGGTCAGGTCCGGGATCGGATGCGTCTTGTCGTCGTCCGGCATGGAGACCACCGGGATCTGCGTGATCGAGCCCTTCTTCCCCTTGATCCGTCCGGCCCGCTCGTAGATCGTCGAGAGATCCGTGTAGAGATAGCCCGGATAGCCACGTCGTCCCGGCACTTCCTTCCTGGCAGCCGATATCTCGCGGAGCGCTTCACAGTAGTTCGTGAGGTCCGTTAGAATGACGAGAACGTGCATCTCAAGATCGAATGCGAGGTACTCGGCAGCCGTCAGCGCCATACGCGGTGTCGCGATGCGCTCGATCGCCGGGTCGCTCGCCAGGTTCACAAAGAGCACGGCGCGATCGATGGCGCCCGTTCTCCGGAAGTCGGCGATGAAGTACTCGGCCTCTTCAAAAGTGATGCCCATCGCTGCGAATACGACCGCGAACTCCTCTTCTGTCCCGCGCACCGCCGCCTGACGCGCGATCTGCGCGACCAGCTCCGCGTGCGGGAGACCGAAGCCCGAGAAGATGGGAAGCTTCTGACCTCTGACAAGGGTGTTCAAGCCGTCTATCGCCGATATTCCGGTCTGGATGAACTCGTTCGGGTAGTTGCGTGCGTACGGGTTTATCGGAGCTCCTGCCACATCGCGCTTCACCTCGGGGATGATCTGAGGACCGCCGTCCTTCGGACCGCCCAGTCCATCGAAGACGCGACCCAGCATGTCGCGCGACAGTCCTAACTCGAGGCCCTTGCCGAGGAAGCGCACCCGTGCGCTTTCGACGCTGACGCCTGTTGCACCCTCGAACAACTGCACGAGGGCCGTGTCCTTGTTCACCTCAAGGACCTTGCCGCGTCTAACATCACCACCGGGCAGCTCGACCTCAACCAGCTCCTCGTACTTCACTCCGGAGACACCGCCCACCAGGAGCAGCGGTCCGGCAACCTCCTGGACGGTCTTGTATTCTTTAACCATTAGGCTGCGACCTCCTCGGCGCCAACTCTCTTCTCCACGAGTTCGCGCACCTGCTGCTCGATGCGGCCCCAGATGGCGTCGAACTCATCCATCTGTGACTCCGGGATGTAGCGCGACCTGACGAGATTCTCCTGCACGGGTAGCGCAAAGAGCTCCTCGGTCGTCACACCCTGCTCGAGGGCGTCCCGGGAAAGCCTGTCGAATCCAATGATGTTACTCAGCATCTTGTACTGCTTGGGGAACGACGTGTATGTATCCACGTCGTCGAAAGCGTTCTGGTGCAGGAAATCCTCCCGCAGCGACTTGGCGGTCGCAAGCATCAGCCGGTCCCGATCCGAGAGGGCATCCGTACCGACGAGCCGCGCTATCTCCTTGAGCTCCGCCTCCTGCTGCAGGATCCTCATTGACTCCTGCCTGAGTCCCTCCCACTCCTCTGAGACCTCAGTCCGGAAGTACTCCGCGAGGCTCTCATGATAGAGGGAGTAGCTCGTCAGCCAGTTGATCGCCGGGAAATGACGCTCGTATGCGAGCCAGTCCTCAAGCGACCAGAAGACCTTTACGACCTTAAGGGTCGCCTGGACGACCGGATCAGAGAGATCGCCTCCTGGAGGC
>DAOVNE010000283.1 GCA_030630395.1 Candidatus Eiseniibacteriota bacterium | reverse complement strand
TTGATGGCGGCCTTCTGCCGCATCATGGTGACCGCCAGCGATGAGGAACTCGGTCGGATCATGGAGGAGCTTTTCGGTGATGAGACACGGAGCGCAAGTCACAATGCCTTGTTCTGGTACCTCACCCTGCCGGACCCCGAGGCGATACGGAGTGTCATCCAAGCCGGTAGGAGAGGAGATTTCGTCTTCTCTGACATTCAGGAGTTCATCACGGACGAAGTGCTTCCGTCGCTCAATGAGGTGGATGGGTATCTGACCGCATTTGAGGAGCTGGATGGCGTAATTGTTCTCTACACAGCCCCTGCGTTGCCGGATTCGACACAACTGCCCGATTATCTGGAATTCGATGTTGCCGATGCCTACTTCGTCCATGTGGCCGTCGACATCATGCAGGCGCTTTGCTTCCTGGCGATTTCGTACAACGCCGACACGACCGGAGCAGAGAATCTGGAGTATCTCATCGAGGAGGATGCAGACTTCCTGACGCTGAACGACGCCGAGTTCATGAGCTCAGCCGAGGCTGAGTTGCTGTGGGCGGCCGATCATCTTGAGGATGCGTGCGATGCTGTTGAGGAGGAAAGCGACGATCAGGAGTGGGATTTCATTACGGTGTCTGAGCCGGGGTGGGTAGTTCTGGAGGACGATGACATCCTGGGTTCAGGAGCGGTCGAGATGCTGCGGGATACGGCGGCCCTTCTCCGGGAAACGCTGACGGAGGAGGGGATCGTCAACCTGCACGAGTTCGACGAGGATGCGCCCGACATCGACATCCGTGTCAGCCTTGAGTCTCTGTTCCACGATCCGCCTCCCGATCTCAGAGACTACATGCCGTGGCACACGTGGTCGGCCGACGGCGATACACTATACGTTACCGAGCCGATCACGCTCCCCGATCCGGAATTCGACGGTCCGGACGCGGCCTACGGCGGGGTGTTCCCGGGCATGACGAACGAGACCTGGCGGATCCTTTATGAGTGGGAGGGGCCGAACTGGCGTTAGAGTAGCGGTGCCTGTCCGGACGATGTGGGCTGTTGCGCGTGTAATGTGGCACGATACTTGACTACTGTAATAACGTGGACAATAGCGTCCATCTGAGTGGAGGTCTCTTGCCTACTGTTATTCACACTGCGGATGTACACCTTGGGGCGCCGCTCGGCTGGCTTGGCGCGCGCGCATCTGATCAGCGCGACCAGATCCGACAGACCTTCCGCTCGATCATCGACCTGACGATCCAGGAGGACGCAGACTGCCTCATCATCGCGGGCGACCTCTTCGACAGCAACCGGCCGCCGGCATCGGCGGTGCGCTTCGTGCTTCGCGAACTCAGGCGCCTGGGTGATTCCTCTGAGACTCGTACCATTATCCTGCCGGGTTCACACGATCACATGGGTGAGGGATCGGTCTTCTCGTGCTACGGCAGCGAGTTCGCCCAGATCGAGCGCGTCCACATTCTGGGCGCGCGTGACACACGCTCGGTTGTGATCCCACGCGCGAGCCTCGTCGTGCACGGAGATCCGCCGCGTTCGAACAGGTCGAGTGAGCACAAGCTCGCGAAACTCAGACCGAATGCCGATCACGAGTACAACATCGCGATCGCTCACGGCTCAGTCGAACTGCTCCCTGTGGAGCCGGACGACCATCCGATATCACGCGACGAGCTTCTGGCGCCGGGCTGGTCTTACATCGCTCTTGGGCACTGGCACTCCTGGCGGGAGATCGAGGGAAACGGTCCACCGGCCGTCTACCCGGGAGCGCCGGAGGTGATTGCCGCAGATCAGATCGGCTCCGGACACATTGCGCGCGTCAGCCTCGGTAGCGACGGGGCACGGGTAGCGAAGGTCCGAGTCGGCGCGCGGACAGTGTCGAGTGTGCAGATCGACGTGGGTGGTGCGATGGACACGGAAGACATCGCGCGACGGGTGGCAGACGAGCATCCGAAGGACTTGAATGCCATCCTCTCTGTGACTCTGACGGGTCTGATGCACGTCGCTTCGGGATTCGATCCTGAGGCGTTGCTCAAGACGCTTAGACCGGATTACTTCCACGTCAGATCACCACGCTTGAACTATGAGGTGCGGCTTGGGCAAAACGATCTGGAAGCCCTTCCGGAACGACTTGTCATAGGGCGGTTCGTCCGGCTCATGAAGGGGCGGATCGATGCTGCTGAGGGCGGAGATGAGCGGGAGGATCTGGAGGCGGCCCTTCAGATGGGAGTTGCACTGCTTCAGGGGAAGGACGTGCTCGCGTGAGACTGAGGCGACTCAGACTGCAGAACTTCAGAAGGTTCGAGGACTTCGAACTCAATCTTGCCCCGGGTCTTAATCTCCTGATCGGCGCGAATGAATCAGGGAAGAGCACGATCATCGAGGCGCTTGGGATTGTCCTGTTCGTGGACCCGAGCACGAAAGCGAAAGCGATCCGCGATCTCGAATCGTGGGGGTCGACCGGCGCAATGCGTCTGGAACTCACATTCGAGCACGGCGGAGGGGAGTACAAACTCACCAAGGACTTCGGAGCCGGACGGGCAGAACTCAGCGGCCCCGATATCGGGCTCGTGGCCGAGCGCGGCAAGGTGAACGAGTTTGTCGCCGAGATGATCGGGTTCGGGAGCCGTGAGGCATTCGAGTCGGTCGCCATGGTGCGGCAGGGCGAATTGGTTGCGTTCGGCGGGCAGCCCGGCAAGAGCAGGCGGGCCGAGCTTGTCCCCATGATAGAACGGAAGATGACGAGCGCGAGCGGCCGGGTCGACGCGGCCGCAGTTGTCTCAGCGCTTCTGGAGCGTACCCGCGAGCTTCGTGTCGGCATCGAGCGGCCGGCGGCTCGCCCGGGGCGCCTCAAGGGATTGCTCGACGAGGAACGAACGCTCGGGCAGAGGATCGCTCTGGTCACCCAGGAGTGGACCAAGCAGTTGTCGAGAAAGGCGGCACACGCGCGCAGACGCGAGGAGTGGATCGCCGTGAAGGATGACCTGGATCGCCTCGTGAGAATCGTGGAGAACCAGGAATCCAGCATTCGTCTGTCTGAGGAAC
>DAOVNE010000030.1 GCA_030630395.1 Candidatus Eiseniibacteriota bacterium | reverse complement strand
GATCCAGGCTTCCTCGCCGTTGACATCCCACTCCCGTCCGAGCTCGCCTGCTTCCCTTCCCTCGGTGAGACACTCTGCCAAGGTCTCCCCTGCTATCCTGGAAGCGAAGCGCTCCACTGCTTTTCTCAGACGCGGACCAGCCTCGTAGTAGACGTTGATTCTGTCTACCACCTCGAAGCCGGCCTCCTTCCTCATGAACTGTATCTTGTTGACCATCTCCCGCGCGAACCCCTCGTCCATGAGCTCCTCCGTGAGCTCGAGATCGAGGCCCGCCGTCAGCGTACCTTCCGCCTGCACGGCCAGTCCCGGCCGCGGGTCGGTCTCTATCTCCACATCGCGGGGTTCGACGACGACCGTCTCCTCACCCAGCGCCACGCTGACATTTCCGCCTCCCGCGAGGATGCCCGCATCCTCCTCGGGAAGGGCCCGGATGGCCTCAGCCACCTGGTTCACGTTCTTTCCGTGCTTCGGTCCGAGAACCGGGAAGATCGGCGTTGCCTTGAGCACAGCCAACGTGCCGGCTTCCGCCCACTCGAGGCTCTTCACATTGAGTTCCGCCAGAATCAACTCCTCGAGTTCCTCAACACCGGATCTGGCCGCCTCGGGAACACCCGAGACGAGAATCTTGGAGAGCGGCTGCCGCACCTTGATGCCGGAGACGTTCCTTGCGGCGCGCCCGAGAACAACGATAGATCTCGCGAGCCCCATGTTGGCCTCGAGCTTCTCATCTATGACACCATCAATCGCGGCAGGAAACGCGCTCAGATGCACGCTGTGCTCAGTGGCCTCACCGCTTGCTCCTTCGCGGAGGCTCCGGTAGATGGCCTCCGAGATGAGTGGAGCAAAGGGAGCCATCGTCCTCGCCGTCGTCAGGAGGACGTCGAAGAGCGTCGCGAATGCCGCGCGCTTGTCCTCATCCATCTCTCCCTTCCAGAACCTCGCTCTGGAGAGTCGCACGTACCAGTTGGATACGTCCTCAAGCACGAAGTGCTGCAGCCTCCGGACGGCCTTCGTGATGTCGTAGTTCTCCATGGCGCGCGTGACTTCCGACACGGTCGAGTGAAGACGGGACATGATCCATCGGTCCGTCATCGGGCGCTCGGAGAGCGGGACATCATGCTTGGCGGCATCGAATCCGTCGATGTTTGCATAGAGGGAGAAGAAGCCGTAGGTGTTGCGGAGCGTCCCTATCACCTTGCTCGCCGTCTCGGTAACACCGGCAGAATCGAATCGTGTCGGAATCCATGGCGGACTGGTCGCCATCAGGTACCACCTGAGGGCGTCGGCGCCGTACTTCTCCATTATCGCCATCGAATCGACGATGTTGCCGACACGCTTGCTCATCTTCTTGGCGTTCTTGTCGAGCACCATGTCATTCACGACACAGCGCTTGAATGACGAAGTCCCGGAGACGATCGTCGAGATCGCCAAGAGCGAGTAGAACCAGCCTCTCGTCTGATCAACTCCCTCGGCGATGAAGTCAGCGGGGAAGTTCCTGTTGAATTCCTCTGCATTCTCGAACGGCCAGTGCCACTGCGCGTACGGCATGCTGCCAGTGTCGAACCAGCAGTCGATCACCTCGGGTGTTCTGGTCATTGAGCCAGAGCACTTCAGACATTTGAGATGCACACTGTCGATCACCGGCTTGTGAAGGTCGAGCTCCCCTTCCGGTAGCTCGACGGCCCTCTCCTTGAGTTCCGCGATGCTGCCCATGGAGTCCATCGCCCCGCACTCGTCGCAGATCCAGACATTGAGGGGCGTGCCCCAGTACCGGTCGCGCGAGATGGCCCAATCCACATTGTTCTCAAGCCAGTTGCCGAGACGGTTTGAGCCTATCTCCTTCGGGTGCCAGTTGATCGCGCGGTTGTTCTCTATCATCGCGTCTTTGAACTGTGTCGTCCTCAAGTACCACGAGTTCCGGGCGTAATAGACGAGAGGGGAATCACACCGCCAGCAGAATGGATACGTGTGAACAACGGTGCTTCGCTTGTACATGAGCCCTCGCGTCTCGAGGTCGCTCATGATGAGAGGATCGGCATCCTTGATGAACATGCCCGCCCACGGCGTGATCTCGTCAGTGAACTTCCCGGCGCCATCCACCGGCTGGAGAAACGGCAGAGCGTTCTCCTTTCCGGCGCGGCTGTCATCCTCACCGAACGCCGGAGCGATGTGCACGATGCCGGTTCCGTCGTCCAACGTGACGAAGTCACCTGCAATCACGTAGTGGCCCCGCTCATCGAACGGGACGAAGCTGTAGAGCGGCTCGTACTCGGTCCCCACGAGATCCGCACCCTTCTTCTTCTCCACGACTTTCCACGCCGTGCCTTCGCCGGCGATTCCGTCGTCGTTCTCCTGCTTTTCTCCGTCCGTGCCGTCGCTGCCCTGCAACACAGATAAAAGCGCCTCCGCGAGGATCAGCTTCTCCTCGCCGTTGTCGACCACGACGTAGGTCTCGTCAGGCGCGATAGCTACGGCCACGTTCGAGATGAGCGTCCATGGCGTGGTCGTCCAGACCAGGAACGATGTCCCCGTCTCACCCTTGAGCTTCATCCTGACGAAGATCGAGGGGTCCTCCGTGTCGGCGTAGCCCTGTGCTACCTCATGGCTCGACAGCGGTGTTCCGCACCGAGGACAATACGGGAGTATGTTGTGCCCCTGGTAGATGAGATCGCGATCCCACATCAGCTTGAGGATGTGCCAGATGGACTCGATGTAGTCATTCGAGCACGTGATGTACGGATCGCTCATGTCGACCCAGTACGCCATCCGTTTTGTGAGTTCCTCCCACTCTTCCTTGTAGGTGAACACACTCTCGTGGCACTGCTTCACGAACTCGGCCACGCCGAGTTTCTCGATGTCTTCCTTGCTCTCGAGGTTGAGCTGCTTCTCCACCGCGATCTCCACGGGCAGACCGTGCGTGTCCCAGCCGGCCTTTCGCTCGACCTGATAGCCGGACATTGTCTTGTAGCGACAGATGATGTCCTTGATGGTCCGGGCGAGCACGTGATGAACTCCCGGATGCCCGTTTGCGGTAGGAGGCCCCTCGAAGAAGACGAAACGTTCGGCGCCCTCGCGAGCGCTTACGCTTTGTTCGAATATATGATCGTCATCCCAGAACCCGAGCACCTCGTGCTCGACCTCGGGAGCCGTCATGCCTTTTGGAAATTCTCTGAACGCCATGTGTGTCCCTTGTCCCCGGCGGTTCGTCCGGGATGCCCCGGCACGTCCGCGCGGAGCTTCTACATCTTCTCAATAAGCCTGAATACGAGCTGTGTCAGCTTGGGCTCGGTCGCTCTCGCGACCTTGAGAATCTCCTTGTGGCTTGCCGGTTCCAATGAGTCCGGAAGACATATGTCCGTGACGACAGCGAGCCCCACCACTCTCATCTTCCCGTGGATGGCAACGATGTTCTCGGCGACCATCGACATGCTCACGATGTCTCCACCGATCATACGGAGGAAGCGATACTCGGCCGCCGTCTCAAGACACGGGCCGGCCACGCCGACGAAGACGCCCTTCTTGAGAGGAATCTGCTCCTCGAGAGCGATCTCCTCGGCCAGCTTGACATACGCCCTGTCGTACGGCTGCGACATATCCGGGAAGCGTGTCCCCAGCGAGTCGTCGTTCGGGCCGATCAACGGGTTGTCGCCCGTCAGGTTAATCTGGTCGACGATGGCGATGATGTCACCCTTCTCCTGGAGAGGGTTCATGCCGCCACCCGCACAGGTGAGGATCAGCTTCTTCGCACCGAGCGCACGCAGCACGCGGATCGGGAAGGTGACCTCCTGCATCGTGTAGCCCTCGTAGTAGTGAACACGGCCGTTCATCAGAGCGACGCGCTTGCGACCGATCTTGCCGAGCACGAGTTCGCCGGCGTGTCCCTCGACACCCGACTTCGGGAAGTGCGGGATCTTGTCGAACGGAATCACGCAGTCAACGGTCATCAAGTTGGTGAGCTTCCCGAGACCGCTTCCGAGAACGACTGCCACCTGCGGCTTGATCTCGCTCTTCTTCCTTATGTACCCGACAGCCTTCTCGATCTTCGCGCTCTGTGTAAGTTCCCGTGCCATGATGCTTCCTCCGATGCTTAGGTCTTCCGCTGAAATGCGAAGGCCTCTCGTCGCCGAGAGGCTTCCCGCCTTTGATTACTGGAGACGCGCTGCTGCCTGATAGAGCGTCGATACTATGAACATCCTGACAAGCCCGATTCCGAAGAAGACCACGAGAGGAGTGAAATCGATGCCCGACTGATACAGAAACGGAATCGCGCGCCGTATGCGGTAGAAGAGCGGTTCCGTTATGCTTCTCAAGAACATGATGGCGGGATGCGTCGCGCGCGGCGCCACCCAGGAGATTATCACGACCGCGAGCACGCAGTACGAATAGACCCTGAGGACCACGTTCAGGACCGTTGCGACCGCCTCCAGGAAGTTACCGGCAACAAACACGCGTCTATCCTCGCTCTCCGAAGATGGCCCTTCCGACCCGTACGATCGTGGCGCCCTCTTCGATTGCCACCTCGAAGTCGTTCGTCATACCCATCGAGAGGTGGTCCATGGCTACACCGGGGATCACCCGCTCCTCGATCTCGTCCCGAATCGCCCTGAGCATCCTGAAACAGGGCCTGACGTCGTCGGGGTCCGGAAGGAAGGCCCCCACAGTCATGAGTCCCACCACCTTGAGCCCTGGTAGCGTGGACATGTCATCGAGCGCCTCGAGTACCTCACTCGGATCGAGTCCGAACTTCGACTCCTCACCGGAGGTGTTCACCTCGACGAGCACACTCGCCTGAGACCCGGCGGCCGTACAGCGAGTCGATATCTCCCGGGCGAGACGCACGCTGTCGACCGACTCGATGACGTCGAAGAGCTCAATCGCGGCCTTGACCTTGTTCGTCTGCAGGTGCCCCACGAGATGCTTCTCGACCGGAGGCAGCTCCGGAAACTTTCGCGCTGCTTCCTGGATGCGATTCTCGCCGACGCAGCTGATTCCGGCCTCTATGGCCTCCACGATGAGAGGAATCTCGACCGTCTTCGTGACGGCCACGAGCTTGATGTCCCCCGGGTCCCTGAGAACCCGATCCGCGGCTCGTGTGATGCGCTCCCGCACATCAAGAACGTTGTCGCGTATCGCCATGGTTCCAGCCCTGTAAGCGGCCTCAATGCCAAATCATAGAACCGTCTAGTATATTCGGCCAGAGGCCGCCGGGCAATGCAAAACCGCCGCATCTCTCGTGAGCGACACGGCGGCAATACTCGTAAGCTGGGGCCCCATTCACTCTATGAACGCTCTGGCTCCGCCTCTTCAGGGTCGAAGCAGACCCTGCACCGCGCCTCATACGTCTCGGAGGCGCCGACGATTACGCGTTCATCGCTCCTGATTATCCTCTGCGTCCGGTTCGCGGGCCTGCCACACTTCATGCAGACCGCGAGCGTCTTCGTTATGTACTCCGCGACCGCGAGGAGCTGTGGAATCGGCTCAAACGGCCTCCCGAGGTAGTCCTGATCGAGCCCTGCAACGATGACCCGGATACCCCTGTCCGCCAACTGCTCACAGACGGCGGGGAGTTCGGGGCCCATGAACTGCCCCTCATCAACGCCGACGACGTCCGTGGTCTCGTCCACGTGGCTCAGTATCTCACCGGCTGTCTTCACCTGGATCGACTCGATCCTGCGATCGTCGTGAGATACGATGCTGTCCTCATCGTATCTGTCGTCCATGGCGGGCTTGAACGTCACGACCCTCTGCTTGGCGATCTTCGCCCTCCTCAGGCGGCGGATGAGCTCCTCACTCTTGCCCGAGAACATGCTGCCGCAGATGACCTCAATCCAACCCGTGTCGTGAAGATCTCTCATCATCATCCCCCAGGATACTCCAGCGCTTCTTCCTCACCCCTCAGGACACGCAGGCAGCCGAGCGCCAGCGCCTCGAGCTCATCCTCACCGGGTTCCACCATGATCTTGCCGATAAAGCCGATGCGGCGGGCGAGTCGATCCATGATGTACTCGGAGTTCGCAAGCCCTCCGGTCATGATCACGGCGTCGACCTTGCCCTCGAGCACGCTCGCCATGGCCCCGATCTCCTTGGCGATCTGGTAGATCATGGCGTCCAGAACGAGTTCTGCCTCCTCGTCGCCGGCGAGGATTCTTCTCTCCACCTCGCGCGCGTCGTTCGTGCCCAGATATGCAACAAGACCGCCACGACCCATGAGCTTCTTCTTCACCTCGGCCTTCGTGAAGTCTCCGGAGTAACACATGTCGACGAGTTCGAGCGTCGGGACGCTTCCCGCGCGCTCAGGTGTGAAGGGACCAGCCGAGATGCCGCCGCTCACGTCCGTCATCTCACCGTGCCGGATCGCCACAACGCTCGTGCCGCCTCCCAGGTGCGCGACGATGAGATCAAGCTCGGAGAGCTCGCGCCCCATCTCACTGGCGACGCGTCTGGCCGTCGCCTTGACGTTGAGAGCGTGGGCTATGCTCAGACGCGGAAGTTCGGGCACACCCGAGAGCCGGGCCATCGGGTTCATCTCATCCACGACCACCGGATCTACGACGAATGCAGGTACACCCGCCTCGCGCGCAGTCTCGTACGCCAGCACCGCGCCGAGGTTCGAAGCGTGCTCTCCGAGATAGCAGCTCTCAAGGTCATCGAGCATCGCCTGGTTCACGGCGTAGGTCCCGCTCTTGATCGGTCGCATGAGCCCGCCCCTGCCCACCGTCCCGTCGAGTGAATCGAGGGGTATCCCGTGCTCAGAGAGAAAGGCGAGTATCAGCGACTCCCTGTAGTCTCGCTGCTCAGAGATATGCTCAAACCGAGCGAGATCCTCCTTGCTGTGGCTGATCGTGTCCTCGAGGACGCACTTCTCGCCCTCGAAGATCGCCAACTTCGTCGTCGTCGATCCGGGGTTCAGAACCAGGATCCTCTCGCTTGCCGGCATATCATCTCCTGTTCGCCGTCCACGACCGTCTCAATTAAAGCGAGGCAGCCGGCCGCTCACGACCATCAATCCGTCAGTTCCTCGAAACGGTATCTCCCGTCCTCCACCTCGATCACGCGACCGACCGCTCCGTCGGGATCGTGGTCAAGGATCAGGATCCAATCCTCACGCGCTGCCGCCTCCAGAAGCTGCATCTTCTGCTCAACGACATCCAGCGGGAAAAGATCCACGCCGGCAACATACGCGGCGCGGAAGTGATGTCTGCTTGGAATGAGATCCGCCGGATAGACGGCGGTTCCCGAGGACGTCTCCGCGACGACCATGATGTGGCCGCGGCAGTGCCCGCCGGTCAGGACCGTTGTCACTCCGTGGCCCAGGTCTCGCTCGTCGCCGATGAGCTCAAGGACCCCGGCCTCCATGAGAGGCACGTAGTCATCACGCCGGTACGCGGCAGCGCTCATGACGTTCGGCTCGAGACCGTCTTCCCATTCAAGCTCGTGTACGAGATACCGCGCGTTCGGAAACGCCGGGACGAGCTTGTCGCCATCGTGTCTTGTCGCTCCACCCGCGTGGTCGATGTGAAGGTGCGTCAGGACGACCGTGTCTATCTCCTCGGGCTCGACCCCCACCACCTTGAGCGCCGACTCCACATCCCTGCCTTCCCCGAGCCCGAAGATCTTCCGCTCCTTCTTGCTGAGGCGTGTCCCGAAACCGGTATCGACCAGGATCTTTGAATCGGGAGTAGTGATGAGGAGTGGCGTGACGGCGAGCTTGATCCTGTTCTCAGCGTCGGGCTTGAGAAGTCTGTCCCAGATGACGCGGGGCACGACACCAAACATCGCGCCTCCGTCGTACAGAAACGTCTCCGCATCGAGCACCGTCAGCGTGATGTCACCGAGACGCATTCACACTCCCTGAACGAGGCCTCATCTCTCCGCCGTCTTCCCGGCACCATCTCTCTCCACTTCCCCCAGAGAGCCGCCCGTCTCGCTAAACGCAACATCTGCCAGCGGTTGGGGCGACTACACCCGGCCGGCAGGATCGCTCCCGGACAGGGAAGACTACCAACGTGGATGCTATCACGCGCGTTGAGACGGGTCAAGACGTGCACCGGCCATATAGTTCACACCACCCGGGTCCGGCAGGATGGTCCTGCCTCCGGCCGTCCCAGAACGCCCTTGACGATATGGGGGCCCGGTGGTATTATTGGCTTGTATTCAAGAAGTCTGGTCATATTCCACTCTCAGCCACGCTCGGCACCCTGCTTGAGACCTCTGCCGGATTCCGGAGTGGCGCGCACCTGAAGGGAGGCGGCCATTCGAAGCACAGCTAGAGACTGCTCTTACGCTGTCATCTCCCACACACAGAGGAAAGGATGGAGGACCATGAAGGTATTGGCTATTGCTCTTCTCGTCCTGGCACTCGCAGTCCCGGCCGCGGCCCGTGACATCGCCAACGCGACCGTCACGCTTCTCTCACCGACCACGGTGAGTCCAGGCAACACTTACATGTTTGTCTTCTTCGTTCAGAATGCATCACCGGACGCCGAGTGGATTACAAACGTCGAGATCCACTTCCCATTCGGCCCGGGCACGACCGCGAATCAGGGCTCGATGGGCTACACGCTGATCGCCACCGGTCGTCCAAGCTGGACGATGACCGTCTTCCCGACCGTCCCAACCTGCGTCTGGGCGGACAACAACGGTGGCTACGGTGAGATCTACAGCACCGAGGGAACGGACGTCTGGGTCGACGTCACTCTCCCCCCCGTGATGACCGGTACGCAGATCCAGTGGGAGCTCTGGGGCGACGGCTTCGGAGCCGCTCCTCACTACGTGACAGGCTACATCAATGTCATCGTAACGGCCGTCGAGGAGCAGACCTGGACTGCGATTAAGTCCATGTATCGCTAGACCCGGCCCTGTGCTGGGTCCCTGGGGCCTGCGATGGGCTAACAGTTTGAAGCGGGCGGTGACCGAGAAGTCACCGCCCGCTTTGCATGTATGGATCCGGGCATCGCTCACGCTGGGTCCGGGGCATCGCTCACGGCAGAAGCAGACACAGCAGATGCAGGGTCTTCTGGCCTCATCCTCTGTTATGAGTCCGCCTTGGCTATCCCGGCGTGCCGGACCACTTTGCCACACGATATGCGGCTTGACATTCCGTGTCATGTATGGTACCGTGCATGCGTCATTGACGTGGGTGAATTG
>DAOVNE010000305.1 GCA_030630395.1 Candidatus Eiseniibacteriota bacterium | reverse complement strand
TAGCTATCGGCGAACGTGTGCGCCGTGACATTGTGGAACTGCTGAGTGATGCCACCGATGTCGTGTTCAGCCACTTTCACGGTGACCATGTACCCCTCAAAGATGCCAATCCATTCCAGCTCTCCTTCGAAATGCTGCCGGAGCGCTTTGCGGAACTTCGCAGCTGGAGCAAGAACGGCGACGAGTCTCATCCTGAGATGCGCGGGCGCTTTCATGACCTGCAGGAACTCACGGGAAACAGTTTGCGAGTTGCTGAAGGCCGCACTGAAGACCCGCTGTCCTTTTCACAACCCATGCTGCACGGCGAGGCGAGCGCTCATCTGGGAACCGTCATGATGACCCGCATCGAGTTGGAGGACACAGTATTCGTACATGCCTCGGATATCCAGTTACTCAACAGCGACGCCGTGGATCAGATCATCCGGTGGCAGCCCGATATCGTCTTGAGCGGCGGCCCACCGCTCTATCTTAACTCTCTGGCAGCTCACTCACGAGAAAGCGCCTGGGAGAACGCCCTCTGTCTTGCGAACAGTGTGGATACACTCATCGTCGACCATCATCTCATGCGCAGCGAAGCCGGCGCTCAGTGGTTGAGAGAGCTCTCCCAGAGCGCCGTCGGGAACGTCTGCTCTGCTGCGGATTTCATGGAACGTCCTCCACTCCTGCTCGAAGCACGGAGAGAGGAACTGTACGAAGCCATCCCGGTCCCGGACGGCTGGATGGACGACTACATTCAGGGCAAGGCAGAAGCAGAGCCATTCCTCATGGCCGCTTTTGAACAAGGAGTGATCCCACCAGTCAACGCCTGACCGGCACGCCCCCTACCACCTCTCCTCTCCAAACAGATCGAGTAGCTCGTGGACCATCTGCTCGGCCTGTGGTGTCTGTAGGTAGTAGAACGGGAAACCGCAGTAGCAGACATTGCCGTGATCATCACCCGATAGATACAGCAGCGCACACGGCTCCCCCTCGTACTCCATATTGAGGAACGAATCGATCGTGAGGAACTCCTGCGCCGTTTCCTGGAAGGAGAAGACCTTCTCCACACCCGGCAGCCCGCATCTCGTGTAGTTCGGGTTCGTACTAGTGTAGAGCCACCACTTCCCTGGCTCGGGCCAACCCCCCGGACCGACGCTGTCGATATACGCAGGCTCGAACCCGCCTCCCCCGACCGGAATCGCGCCGTAGAAACAGTAGCCGTACTCCCAGGGAGCGTTCTTGTTGGCCCTGTAGCCGCTGTTGTCGGCCTCGCCGGCGTGCAGGATGTCGCGCACGAAGACTGCTCCGTGCGTCGTGTCCGCTGCCGACACACTGACCGGGTAGTTCTCATTGAGGATCTGACCGAGCACCTCGTGCCCGCACAGGATCAGGTTGCCGCCGACTCGAACGTACGCAGAGAGCGGGTCATAGAGAGGATGCGCATACACATCGAAGAGATCTCCAAGCACCGTGTTGTCCCAATCGGCATACCAGACCACGGTCGACGCACCTGCGAGGGCATCGACGTCGGGTGGTTGCGGCGCGCCGGCTACCATGTGGGCTGACGGCTCCCACTCGTAGCGTTCACCGTACGGGGCGACAAGGAGATCATAGAAGTCCGTCCGGTCGGCATCTGTCCCCCATGGCAGAGACCCTTCGTGCTCGTCATAGTCATCGACAATCAGGATGTAGTCATCCAGACCGGCCTCTACCGCGGTGAAACGTATCCTCCCCCGAATCATGAACCCGTGCACGTCTATGACGCTCACATACAGCGAGTGCGTTCCTGGCTCGGGAAGGACCTCGAAATGGGTGTCGGACATCGACCACGCAGGCCAACTCGTGGTGTCGTCGTACGCATGACGGCATCCGACCAGGTCGACGTCGGAGCTCCAGTCGAATGAGAGAGCCTCTCCGGCCAGGATCTGTATCGGCATGTAGAACGAGTAGTTCTCCTCCCAGTCCGTGAGGCCGAAGACCATTGTACGGAAGACGTTGGATCGGATCCTGAGGCGTCCGGCCGGTCCGGCACAACAGATGAATTGCAGAGCTGCAGGCGTCGGGTCAGATGCCCACTGATCGTCGTAGGCCCAGACCTTGAACCGGTGGTATCCGGAAAGAGGCCCGAAACTGGCGGAGGTCTCGTCGGCTCCCAAGCTGTCCTCCGACGCCACAGCAACCCAGTTGTCGGGGCCGATTCGCTCGAAGAGCGTGTACCCGTAGCCCACGATCTCGCCATCGCTGTCGGAGCCAAGCCACTCTATGTCGACAAAACTGCTCGTTATCCCTACCGGTCCTTCTGTGATCTCAGTCTCCGGGAGAATATTGAAAGCCGAGAATGAGACCGTGGCCGGACTCGGATCAGCCTCTCCGTTATTGTCGACCGCCTTCACGGAGAAGGTGTGGTAGCCATACGTGTAGAGTGAGTCGACGGTATCGACCTGGGCCGAAACGCAGAACGTGCTCTCTGTGCACACAGTGCTGATCCAGTCGAGACTGTCCCACATCACCATGTAGTGAGTGACCTCGCCGTCTGGATCCCAGCCAAACCAATTCATGCGGACCCTGTAGCTCACGGTGTCGCCCACATCGGGCGACGTGCTCAGAACCGTCTCCGGTGGGATATTGGGATCGATGCTTCCCGCGCTCTTCTTGCCGCAGCCGGCAAGAATCGAGACGGCGAGAATCACGATCAGCAGGAGGGCTACCGAGTATCGCCCACGCCTGGCCATAGCATGCTCCTTGTCCCTAAACGCCGATCATCGGTACAACGCTTTCACAGCACCCCACGACACGTCAGCAAC
>DAOVNE010000231.1 GCA_030630395.1 Candidatus Eiseniibacteriota bacterium | reverse complement strand
CGCCCTCTGCAGCGACCTTGAACATGCCGGAGGTCCGGGGGTTACCACTCATCCCCCAAGCAGAGAAGATGATTCCCCCGTGGCGCGTCCAGTCGGAGGGAAGCTCGCCCGCCGGGTGATGTGTGACCCTGAATGGCACGCCGCCTGTCACAGGCAGCACGTAGAGATCGGTGTTCCCATCGTAGTTCGCCCGAAAGACGATGTCCTCGCCATCCGGACTGAACTTCGGGAACGCTTCGCTGCCGGACACGCTCGTGAGCCGGTGGGCCACTCCTCCCTCTCTCGGGACAAGCCAGAGGTCGTTCGCGTAGAAGAACGCTATCTGTGACTCACTCACATCGGGGTAGCGCATCATGCCCGCATGCGGTGCGACCGCCAGTGCGGGCAGGGCGATGCACACGGTGGAAACAACTAGCAGAAGCCACAAAATCGCTCTCTTCACAGGTCTATCCCCCCATAAGCCATCGAGGTCAGCAACCTCAATCAGTAACCTCAGTCAGTAACCGGATTCAACAACGCGTCGTGTTAGAAACATAAGCGCACGTATTGGTTTCATGGCGAATTCAGTTCTTCTAGTCGTGCCTCAGGGCCTTGACAGGGTCCACTCGAGCTGCCCGGGCAGCGGGGTAAATACCGGCAAGAAGACTCACGACCACGGAGAAACCGATCGCCCCAAGTATCAGCCAGATCGGCATATGGAAGAAGTCGGCCGGCGCCATTCCATATGGGCGTAAGTAGGCATTCGCGGCCACGTTGGCGACCTTCGTCACGACCCACCCGAGTCCCAATCCGAGAATCCCACCAAGAACCCCTATTGTCGCAGCCTCGATGAAGAATATCCAGCGGATCTCTGCCTCACTGCCACCGATCGCCTTCATCACACCGATCTCACGAGTTCGCTCGAGAATCGAGGTGACCATCGTGTTGACGATCCCAAGCCCCGCGACGAAGAGCGCGATGGTCCCGACCGCGCCAAGCAGTGCATCCATGAGAAGGAACGTACGCTTCATCTCGCCGAGGTAGTCCGCAAGTGTGATCGTACCGAAACCCATCTCCTCGATCGCATCTCCTACTGCCTCAAGTTCAGCCATTTCCCTGACCTTCACATGGATCGAGTCATACTCCCGTTCACCTTCTCCCGAATCGAGGAGATCCCATATGCTCGAGAAGGACAGACGTGGAATCCGTGTCGCCGTTCCCGATGGGACTATGGCGTTCCCACCGACCCCGAGCCCCGAGAAACCCATCGATCCCGACTGGATACCGACTATGTCGAGAGTCACAGTCTCATCCCGAAAGGGCATCCGGCCCGTCGGCTTGAGAGTTCTCGAGATAGCCCGCGTGAGGATATTCTCATCGAAGACCGACGTGACGATCGTGACGGTCCTGCCGATGACGTCCTCGGAAGCAACCATGGTCAGCTGCCGCGTGGTGTCATCGCGCGCTCGCTTTGATGGAGCCGCTCCGTCCGTGAGCCGTATTCCAAGATCGTCGAGCAGGCGCTCGGTCATGACGATAGAGGCTTCATCATCGCTCTTGAAGAAACGACCGAAGGAGATCTCGCTGAACGGCTTCCGTTGCCCAAGCTCTGCGGGAACCGCGCGAATGGAGGTCTTGGTTTCGGCATCGCCGAGCTTGACAAGGGCCGGGAAGCTGATCTCCGGGTAGGCCAGTATCACTCCGGGCAGCGCGCGGATCAGCAAGAGGGCCTCATCGTCAAGAGGTGAAGCCTCACGCATCGCGTCCAGATCCATGGAGAGCGGATTCCCAAGATCGAACTCAGTGGGAAGAACCTGAATCGTGGTGAAGAGATCCAGCTCACGGAACTCGCGGGCGATGTTGTGCTGTATGCCGCTTCCGAACGACACCATCGACACGAGGGCACCGATTCCAATCATCACACCGAGCACGGTGAGAGAGGTCCTGAGCTTGGTGCGCCAGAGGTTCTCAAGCGACAGCGCGGAGAGATCCCTAAACGTCACTCGCTCACCTCCCCCCTGGCCTCGTCCACGAGTACGCCGTCGAGAAGTCTGAGCACTCGGTGTGACACCGACCGCGCGGCATCCTCCTCGTGAGTGACCATGATGATCGTGATGCCGTGTTCGCGATTCAGTTGTTTGAGAAGTTCGATGATCTCGCCCGATGTCCGGCTGTCAAGATTGCCGGTCGGCTCATCTGCGAGCAGGATTCCAGGATCGTTGGCGAGAGCTCTTGCTATTGCCACACGCTGAGCTTCGCCACCGGAGAGTTCTCCCGGCGTGTGGTCCAGTCTGTGCCCGAGCCCCACGGATGAGAGCAGTTCCCCTGCGCGCTCCCGGCGCTCCGGCCGCGGACGACCACCGAATGCAAGCGCCAGTGTGATGTTCTCGAGAGCCGTGCGAGACTGGATGAGGTTGAAGGACTGGAATACCATTCCCACCGTCCGGCGACGGTGGACGGCCAGCTCCGTGCGGCTCATTCCAGTGAGTTCGCGTCCGTGAACAACGATGGAGCCCGAGGTCGCCGTGTCGAGCCCGCCGATCAGATTGAGCAGCGTGGACTTGCCCGAGCCGGAACGACCAGTGATCGAAACGAACTCCCCTTCCGCGACGTACATGTCGACACCGCGAAGGACCGGGATATCGATCGTCCCCTTCGTGTACGTCTTCTTGAGCGCTGATACTACAAGGGCCTGTTCCAGACTTGCCTCATTCCTGCTCTCGAGAGCAGCTTCGATGGGCCACACGTCGCGCGACTAGTCCAGCTACCAGTCCCTCTTCGACATGAACGATTGCAGGCTCCCATCCAGATCGAGAACGAAGCCGTGCTCGGGATGCTGAGAGTAGATGTCCGTCACCGGGTCCGACGAGAGGAATCTGTTCTCTCGACCGTGCTCGTCGACGAAGAGCGAGAGGCTGGTTCCTCCGTGGTAGTTATTCCCACCGGCGCGGGCGGGACCGGGCGCGTAGTCGTAGAGATCGTCTCCTCCCCTGTCGAGGAAGAAGCAGAAGCTGTTGTGTGCCGACGCCCCCTGGGAGAAGAACGAGCCTCCCTCGTAGACATCGTCCCCTCCTTCGTCCACGAAGAGCGTAACGCACTCGTCCCAGGCAAGACCCTGCGCGACGCCCTGTCTCGTAGTGTAGTGGTCATCGCCCCCGGACTCGAGGAAGACGCCGATCGCCTGGTGAGCGGTGAAGCCCTGATTGTACCGCGAACCGATGTAGGTATCGTCGTCATCCCCGCCGGCGGAGACGATGCCGTAGCCGTAGTAGTATCCACCACCCTGAGAGAAGTTCCCGGCCTCCATCCGGTCGGCGCCGGCCTCATCGAGCAAGAGCCCCAGGCCCCCCGATGCCAGCGTGCGGAAGCCCATTCCGCACCCCTGCGACCAGGCATCAAAGATGCCCGCGTCGCCATAGCCGGTCGGGTAGAGTCCCTTCGCGTAATACTCATCATCTCCGCCACGCTCGATGATCGCTCCGATGCCACGCGCGAGTCCGACGCCCTGCATGTGGCAATCACCCTCGTACCGGTCGTCGCCGGCATCGTCGATCAGGAGTCCAACGCCGAAGAGTCCCACACCCTGGCAGAACGTGCGTCCGCGGTAGACGTCGTTGCCGGAAGCATCGTGAAGCCACCCGACTCCGAAGTACCCGGTCCCCTGTGCCCACTCCTGACCCACATACTCATCG
>DAOVNE010000097.1 GCA_030630395.1 Candidatus Eiseniibacteriota bacterium | reverse complement strand
CTGGGGCTCTACATCTGGAGAGGCAAGGAGTTCCACAATCACAGTACGAAGACCATCGCAGAAGCAGCACTGAAGGTCGTCACAACCGAAGGGCCTGTTCACATTGAAGAGATTACTCGGGCTCTGCGTGAGGCAGCGGGGCTGAAGCGGTCTGGGAGTCGCGTTCAGGACGCGGTGAAGCGAGCGCTTCTAGGTCTGTGCAGGGTGAAGGAGATCCAGCGCGACGGGAAGTTCTATGACATACACGAGCGCGAGCAGGTTCCGGTGCGGAGCAGATCAGCACTGCCAAACGCACGCAAGAAGCTCGAGTATGTCTCTGATGCGGAGCTGCGCCAGGCGCTGGTGGCCGTCGCTTCAGGGACATTCGGCGTGCGGTCCAACGAACTTGCCTGGCACGCTCTCCGGCGAATGGGATTCCAGCGCGTCACGGAAGATATGAAGAACAGAACGCTGAAGGTCATCGACAAGCTGGTGGAGTCGGGGGTGCTGAGAGGCGATAACGGAGAGCTGATCGTGCCGTGATGCTGGCGCTCAGAAACACCCTCTCCATTGGGCGGGCTACCGTGCGAGGTCTACGCGGCCTCTGGTTGCAGCCGTGGAGAGGAAGTTGAGCCGCCTCCGAGGCGCATGCCGAACCGATGCTCGTGTGGCAGGCCAGCCCGAGAAGTCGCAAACGAGATGCTCCAACAGACTGTGCTTAGTTCGCGGCAGTAGCCCGGTGTGTTCTAGCACAAGCATGGGCATATGGAGGACGACCCAGGCAGGGCTTTCCGGGCCTTGAGGTTCTACGACTTCAACAGGTTAGTCGCTTTCGCGGGCATGGGAGAGGGACTGGAAATCGCCTGGCCTGCGTCCGCGGCGGACTCAGCGGTGTCACGCAACCTGCGCCGCGTCGCTTCACTCTCGCGGCTGATAGGCGGTTCGTTAGGCTTGCCCGGAGGATTCGAATGCTCACTGAAATGATTACGGCGTCGATGCTCTACGACTACGTTCAGTGTCCCCATCGGGTGACGCTCGATCTGTTCGGCGATCGTGCGGACCGAGATGAGGTGAGTGCGTTCGTCGAGTTGCTGTGGGAGCGAGGCAACGCCTTCGAGGCCGAAGTGATAGAGAAGACCGAGGAGCCGTTTCTCAGCTTCAGAGATGAGCCTCCGACGGAGCGCCTTCGCCTGACAAGCGAAGCGATGGTCGCGCGCGAGCCGCTCATCCACGGAGGTCGCGTCGTGTCCGACGACCTTCTCGGAGAGCCCGATTTGCTCAGGTTGCAGGGAAGCGGTTACGTGCCGGGTGACATAAAGAGCGGAGCAGGGACTGAGCGCGGAAACGAAGACGATGATCGCAAGCCGAAGAAGCACTACGCGGTCCAGCTTGCGTTCTATGCAGATATCCTGCGACGCAAGGGGCACATGGGTGATGGTAATCCGTTCGTCTGGGACATTCATGGCGAGGAGGTTGTCTACGACTTAGACAGCTCCAGGGGTCCCAGAATCAAAGCTAGCATGTGGGAGGAGTACGAGGAGGCGCTCGAGGCCACTCGGGCGATCGCTTCGCGGAGTGCTACCACGGCGGCTGCTTGGGCCGGAAGCTGCAAGCAGTGCCATTGGCGAAGCGCCTGCAAGCTACAGCTGGAGGCGGCGGATGATCTTACACTGATTCCCGAACTCGGGAGAGCAACCAGAGAGAAGCTGAGTGGGGTGTTCGGGACCGTGGGCGATCTGGCGGCTGCCGAGCTTGAGACGTTCATCAGTGGTTCAAAGACCACGATCAAGGGGGTAGGTGCCAAGGTCTTGGCTCGACTCCATGCGCGTGCATGCCTGCAGAAGGAGGACGATCCACAGCCCTACTTCGTTGAGCACGTCGAACTTCCGGGTGACCGCTTCGAGCTGTTCTTCGACGTGGAGACAGATCCCATGCGCGGAGTCTGCTATCTGCATGGGTTTGTCGAGAGAGCTGACTCCGATCCCGAGTCCGAACGATACGTTCCCTTCTTGGCCGAGGAACCTTCGGCCGAGGCAGAGGAAGCAGCCTTTGCCAAGGCGTGGGCGTACGTGGATTCCAGCAATCCATCAGCTCTGTTCTACTACTCACCGTATGAGAAGACCACGTGGCTCCAGTTAGCAGAGCGGTACCCTGGAATCGCTACATCAACCCAAGTCACCGGGCTTTTCGAAACAGACGCCGCATTCGATCTCTACCATGGCCTGGTTCGATCGAAGATGATATGGCCGACTCGGGGTCTAGGGATCAAAGATGTGGCAGCCTTCCTTGGATTCGAATGGAGAGACGTTGAGCCATCGGGCGCGGCGTCGATTCAGTGGTACCATGAGTGGGTGGAATCCGGCTCCGCCGAAACCAGACAGCGGATCCTGGAGTACAACGAAGACGATTGCCTGGCGATGCGAGTCCTCGCAGATGTGATTCGAGGGCTGGCAACATAGGAGAGTCTGAGACCGTGAGCGGTCGGGGACATGGTTGACAGACTAGTCCGAGGACTGCCACAACGTGGCCGGAGACCCCCGACCATTCTCTCCCTCCACAAGAACTCACCGGGCTATAGACTCATCCTGCCCAACGGGCTCTTCCCGGCGGCGAAGAAGAAGGAACGGAGGACGTAGCCCGCGACGGTCGCTGATTGACGCTTCCCCGCCTGGCGCGTAGAATGACTGATACGATGCCGGACACGCACTCGACGGAAGAGGCGCTCATGCCCGAGAACCCGATAGAGCTGTACTTGGCCGACCTGAGGGACATCAGAGGCACGAACGCCAACGTGCCGGAGACCTCGTTCTATCCAGCTCTGGAACGACTCCTCACAGGGATCGGAAAGGGACTCTCCCCGAAGGTCCGTTGTGTGATTCACATCGCCAACAGGGGCGCGGGGCTCCCCGACGGCGGTCTATTCTCCGCCGACCAGCTCCGCCGCACGGCACGGAACGCCGGCTCCAAGGAGAATCCCCTCCTCGTTCAGACCCCATCACGCGGGGTCATCGAAGCGAAGCCTCCTAGCGATGATGTTGCTCATGTGGCAGAGAGCGAGCAGGTCGGGCGCTACTGGAAGCGGTATGGGGCAGTGCTCGTGACGAACTTCCGGGCATTCGCGCTCGTTGGGAGTGACGCGGATGGTCGGCCTCGCGTCCTGGAGTCGTTCTCATTGGCGGACTCTGAAAGCGAGTTCTGGAAGCTGGTAGCCCACCCGCACAAGACAGCAGCGGAAGACGGTGAGCGCATGCTCGAGTACCTCCGGCGTGTGCTTCTGCACAACGCTCCTCTCGCGGCGCCGCAGGATGTTGCCGCCATTCTGGCTTCCTATGCGCACGATGCGAGGCTGCGTATTGAACGTGTCGACCTTCCAGCCCTCGCCAGCCTCCGCGAGGCGCTCGAGGACGCGCTGGGGCTGCACTTCGAGGGCGCGAAAGGTGAGCACTTCTTTCGTTCCACTCTCGTTCAGACTCTCTTCTACGGCCTCTTCTCGGCCTGGGTCCTTTGGGCCCGACGGCACGATGCTGAGCCTGGCAAGACGTTCGCAAACGCCATCGGGGAGAGCACGGCGCCGTACAGCGTCACCGGGTCGTTCGATTGGCGCTCCGCGCACTGGCTTCTACGTGTGCCCATGCTTCGCGCCCTCTTCATGCAGGTCGCCGACCCGGCGCGACTCGGCGCACTCGACTTGATCGAGGTTCTCGACTGGAGCGCCGCTGCACTGAATCGCGTGGATCACGCTCAGTTCTTCAGATCCTTCGATGAGGGGCACGCGGTGCAGTACTTCTACGAGCCGTTCCTTCAGGCCTTCGACCCGGCACTGCGCAAAGAACTCGGCGTCTGGTACACTCCCGAGGAAATCGTCCGCTACCAGGTCGAACGTGTGGACGCTGCCCTCCGTTCTGAACTCGGCGTCGCCGATGGACTCGCGGACCCGAAAGTGGTCGTTCTCGATCCATGTTGCGGCACCGGCGCCTATCTGCGGGCCGTCCTTCGCCGCATCGCCGTCACCCTGCGTGACAAGGGCGGCGACGCACTTGTCGGGAACGATCTCAAGAGAGCCGCCATGCAGCGTGTATTCGGGTTCGAGATCTTGCCCGCGCCATTCGTCGTTGCGCATCTCCAACTCGGCCTCGAACTCGAGACCCTCGGCGCGCCTTTGAGCGACCGATGCGACCCGCCTGAACGCGTCGGGATCTACCTGACCAACGCCCTCACTGGATGGGACCCGCCCAAGGACAAGCCGAAGCAGATTGCCTTCCCCGGTTTCGACGAGGAACGCGACGCCGCTGGCAAGGTCAAGCAGGAAGAGCCCATACTTGTCATCCTCGGGAATCCGCCGTACAACGGATACGCGGGCACGGCCATGGACGAGGAACGCGACTCTTCGAACGCCTACCGAACGACAAAGAAGGTCGCTGCGCCGCAGGGACAGGGCCTGAACGATCTCTACGTTCGGTTCTTCCGCATGGCCGAACGCCGCATCGTGGAGAAGAGTGGGCAAGGCATAGTCTGCTTCATCTGCAACTACTCTTGGCTCGACGGGTTCTCGTTCACCGGCATGCGCGAACGATACATCGAGGTGTTCAGCAAGATCAGCATCGACTGCCTGAATGGCGACAAGTACAAGACCGGTAAACTCACGCCCGAGGGCGCGCCTGATCCGAGCGTCTTCTCTACCGCCGAGAACCCCGTGGGTATTCAGGTCGGAACCGCCATTGCAACGCTCGTGCGCAAGGAGGGGCATACCGGAACTGCGGACGTGAGGTTCCGTCACTTCTGGGGCAAAGACAAACGAGCAGATCTACTTGACGACAGGGGCGATTGGCAGGAGGTGAGGCCGGTGCTGGAGATGGGCCTCGCGCTTGTGCCCAGTCAGATGGCCCCGGACTACGTTACGTGGCCGCTGCTGGCAGACCTGTTTCCAGTGTCTTTCCCCGGAATCAAGACGAGCCGTGACGATGTAGTCGTGGATATCGACCGCGTCCGGCTTGAACACCGGATGCGGCAGTACTTCGACCCAGAGATCAGCCACGAGGAGATGCGCCGCATCGCGCCCACCGCGATGACCGATACGAGCGGGTTCAAGGCCGAGCCAACGCGTGAGATCCTGGTCAAGCGCGGCTTCCTGCTGGAGAATGTCGTGCGGTTCTGCTATCGTCCATTCGACGTTCGCTGGCTCTATTGGGAACCGGAAACCAAGCTGCTGGACAGAAAGAGGTCAGACTACTTCCCGCATGTGAGGAACGGAAACCCCTGGATTGCCGCTGTCCAGCGCAATCGCAAGGACTTCGATCCCCCGTTAGTCTCTGTGTTCCACAGTTCACTGCACGTAATAGAGCGAGGGGCGAATTTCTTTCCGTTGTATCTCTTCAGTGACAGCAACTCCCTCTTCGAGACAATCGGTCGCAAGTCGAATCTCAGTCCCCAGGCCGGTGGCTACCTTGCCGACATCGGTGCCGACCCCGAAGCCGTGTTCTTCCACACGTTGGCGGTTCTGCATGCCCCCGCCTTCCGCGCGCAGAACGCAGGGGCGTTGCGCCAAGACTGGCCGCGGATTCCGCTTCCTCAGGCGAAGGATGCTCTGCTTGCCTCTGCAGCCCTCGGGCGGGAGGTAGCGGCGCTACTGGGCACGGAGACCCCCGTGCCGGGTGTGACCGCCGGCCGAATCCGTGACGAACTGAGGCGCGTCGCGGTCTTTCGGCGCGTGGACAGGAAGCCGGCGAGACCCGAAGCTGGCGACTTGGATCTGACTGCAGGGTGGGGTCATGCCGGCAAGAGCGGGGTCACGATGCCTGGCAAGGGGAAACTGGTTCCCCGGGACGACGGCACGTGCGACATCTTTCTCAATGATGTGGCGTATTGGCGTGACGTACCGCAGGCAGTGTGGGACTACACCATCGGCGGCTACCACGTGATCAAGAAGTGGCTCTCGTATAGGGAGAAGTCGCTACTCGGTCGTGCCCTGACTCCCGACGAAGTCCGGCATGTCACCGACATGGCTCGCCGCCT
>DAOVNE010000272.1 GCA_030630395.1 Candidatus Eiseniibacteriota bacterium | reverse complement strand
TCACATCGGTCATCGGGTATTCCCCTTCGTCGAGGGGGGGTAAGGGAACCCAGTGTTGCGCAAAATCCGTGGTCTTCCAGACGGCGTGGTCCGGGCCAGTGAAATTGATCATCGTCGCCGCATAGACAACGTTCGTATCTGAAGGGTCGAGTGCTATGTCAGAAACATAGGAGGAGCCATCGCCCACCTCAGGATCGATCCCGATACGGGTCCAAGTTGTGCCTCCGTCCGGACTGAAGTACACACTCCGAGGGACGTACTCCCAACGCATCGTGCCGGCGAAAATCCGCCGTGGTTCACTGGGATCGACGGCAACGGACTGCGCGCCGATCCTCTCAGTAAGTGCTGTCCAGCTCTCTCCAGCATCGACCGACTTGTGGACCGCGCCGCGGCTCACGCAGTAGGCGATCATGGGATCGGACGGGTCGAACGTCAGGGCACTGATATCGTGCGTGACATCCAGCACTCCCTCCCATGTCGCCCCACCGTCGGTCGTCCTCATCAGGTAGTTGTCCTCGGAAGGCTCGACCAGAATGGTGTCGGGGCACGAGGGTGCTACAGCGACCATTGACACGCCATATCCCTCGGGACCGATGTCTTCCCAGCTCACGATCGACGCCTCGGCGCTGCCAGAAACGAGGAGGGCCAAAGCTAGCCATGGCGAGCAGGTTATCCAGCGACGGGAGCCTACAGCCCCAAAACGCCGACGGGGAGCCGTGCGTATTCGGTTCATGGCAATCAACTCCTTCCAGGGCACATCACAGCTCGTCTGAATCCCATGAGACATCTACTGCAGTAGCATCAGCTTCGTTCTCTGGATTCCCGCTACGGATCTCATCTCACAGAAGTACGATCCAGAGGCGGCTTTCGCTCCCGAATCGTCCGTCCCGTCCCAGCGCACAGCATGGCGCCCGGCCAGCAGGTCGGCGTCGACCAAGGTCTTCACTAGCCTGCCAGTGGCATCGTAGATGAGTACGCGTATCCTGAGCTTCTCGGGCAACTCCCAGGCAATCGTAGTGGCCCTAGAGAAGGGATTGGGGGCGTTCTGGTGCAGTTCGTAGGAGAGGTCGCACTGCTCAGGGAACTCCTCGGCTCCGTCGCTCTCACCGCCTCCGCCACGTCCAGGGCAAGTGTGCCCAACATGTGCTGTGACGAGGGCAATATCGTCGTAGTCGCCAGCGGCTCCGTCACAGTCTAGGTCCGGTACTTCACCAGGATCCGGCTCTGGAACCGAGCACACGCCACCATAGGCGACGGACCTCAGATTGACCCAGGGCTTGTCCGCCAGCTCAACCCCGCGGACGGTCACGCGGATCCGGATGTGCGGGTCGGACCCCGCCCCTCGCGCGATGATTGCGCTCGTGAAGCCGACCGAGTCCGTGGGAGAAGAGGCGTTGAATTCCCACTCGCTGTCCCCGCAGCAGAGCCTGAAATCGTGAGTGATGTTCCTCAACAGACTCACTCTGATACTGTCTGCCGGTATGCCTGCCATCGGCTGGCCGCAGCGATCCTTCACAGTGATATCCACGAATAGGGTATCGAGATCTCCGGCGGGGCACAGCACGACGCACGTATCCTCGGGACTCGGATCCGTGCTCACGTCGGACTCGTAGGGATCAACCCAGCTGCACAGCTCATCCAGGGCGCCTCTCACGTTGAGGCGCCATTTGATCCTGTTGCGGCACGATGTGGCGACACCTATGTTGTCCGCCCCTCTGACCAGCAGTGTGCAGATCTCCGCAGGTGTGAGGTCCCGGTCCTGTGCCAGCAGCAGCGCTGCGGCGCCTGAGACCTGCGGTGCTGCGAACGATGAACCTCTCCGCTCGTGCATGTAGTCATCTCCCAGGCTCGAACCACAGCGCAACGTGCCCAGATCGTAGACATACGTTGTCATCACGTACGACTCCGACTGGGTGTCGTCGTCGTTGGCTGGGGCGTAGAGGGTTGCCCAGCACTCATCGGGTCCCCAGTCGTGCCAGTTGCTGATCTCCACTCCGATCACGTTCTCCCACCCGGCCGGGTAGCGATTCTCCCGGGTGGCAGCGACCAAGACGATCCCGCGATCGTATGCATCGTCAAGCGCTTCCTTCAGGAAGACATCAGATCCCGTCCCCCAGCTCATGTTGATGACACTCGCTCCCTTCTCAGTGGCATACTGCACGGCTCTCCTCGCTGGGTTTGTATCGGTCGAACAGCGCAGGTTCATGATTCCTGAGCCCTGCGACGTATTCCATCCACCTGCGACACCAGCGATGCCGCACCCGTTGCTCGTTCTTGCACAGCACGGTCCGGCTACAGATGTTCCATGCCAGTCCACGCCGCCGTCGACATCGGGGTCATTATCCTCACTGATGAAGTCCCAGCCCACGAGATCATCGGCATAACCGTTTTCGTCATCGTCCTTCTTTGCCAGCACCCAGTCATCCGAGTCATCATCGCCAGTCCCGACTTCTCCGTCGGGTCCGGCGAGGTTCACTCCATCGTCATCGTAGTCTGCCAACATCACCTGCTCGTCTCGGAAGTCAATGCCTGTCTCGTCTATCAATCCGTCGTAGTCGTTGTCGATGCCGTCGGTCGTGTCGCTCTCGGCATCCTCCCAGGCGTCTCCGTCGTCGTCGAGTCCGCATACGCCGGGGCAGCCGTCTTCGTTGCCGTCACCAGCGGATTCGTCGTCATTCTCCCAGAATGCAAGATCTTCATGATCGCTGTCTACGCCTGAGTCCAAGATGGCCACGACCACACTCGGATCTCCGGTGACGATCTCCCAAGCCTCGGGCGCATCGATGTCAGCGTCCTCCGTGGGATCCGTGTTGCCAAGGACCTCTCCAGTATTGTGAAGGTACCACTGCCGCTCGAAGCAGTCGTCGTCGGGGAGAGCACGACCGTACAGGACGATCTCTCTCCAGGGCTCGACGTGCTCGACCCGGTCCATGCCAGAGATAGCAATAGCCCAGGGGATGATATCAACTGAGTCAGGGACACGGATGTCGTAGACCCGGCGCGGCGTCAGCGCCACCGACACGGAGCCCAGCGACTCAGCGATTGCAGCCACGCGCACTCCGGTCAGGCACGAGTCGAATCTGGCGCTCAGTCCCGTCGGATGGACGTAGAGCAAGGTGTTTCCTGAGACGGCGTACCAATCATCCCCGACCTG
>DAOVNE010000058.1 GCA_030630395.1 Candidatus Eiseniibacteriota bacterium | reverse complement strand
CTGTCGAACACCTGACGAGCGATCGAGTAGGCGAGCACTACGGCAGCGGCCCCTACGCCGGACTGGATGAGACGGACAAGAAGCAGATCGCGGCCGAAGAGCCGGTAGATGGCTGCCAGGAAATACGGATACAGGGGCGACATGAAGAAGGCCTCGCGCTCTGCGGATCCGGAAGCGATCTGGTGCGCCCACGCATCGTAGAACTTGGCGTCAAGACCCAGCGTCTGGAAGAACGGTGTGTCCCGCACCTGGACGACGTAGATCACGCGAAGTGCGAGAGCCACGAGGAAGATAACAGTAGGGATGAACCACGGTCGTCCCGCAAGCGTACGGGCGTTACCCGGAGACCCCTTCACCCGCGAGGCGCGATGCCCCGGGACGCCTGCCGTCCGTGAAGAGGCCGATCCCGCATGTGGCCTTGCAAGTGAACTCGCTTGTCTTTTCCGCTTCTTCGTCATGTCGGGAGCTCTCGTGGGAAGCCGCGCCGATCAATGGACGCCGTCCGAACAACTGCCTGCGCAAGTGGCGAGCACCGGCACAAAGCCGTCACTCGATGTAGCCGAGCGATCTCAGACGTTCCAGAACCTCATCGTCCACCGTGGAGGAGATGGGCTCATTACCATCTTCATCCTCTCTCCTCTCGTGGGACTCCACGCTCGTCAGAGGATGTGCATCGAGAAAGTCAGTGTCTATGGCCTCCGTCAGCACACGCCCGTCCATATCACTGCCGACGGGCAAATCGAAGAGCGCAAGCAATGTCGGGGTGACGTCCAGAATGGACGCGCCCTCAATCCTGCCGTTCGTCCGAATGCCGGGACCCGACATGATGATGACGCCATCCTCCCGGTGCATTGAGATGCCGACGGCGAGTTCACCATCGAAGCCCGGGTAGCCGCGGTGCCCCGCGAAGCCGTGGTCGGAACAGATGATGACGACCGTCTCCGGCCCCCTGTGCTTGAGCAGTTCTCCGATCATTGAATCCGCAACCCCGTAGTATCGTTCTATGACGGGGCTGAAGGTGTCGAGCATTTCAGGAGGAATGGAGTCGGGCCAGACGTCCGGCTCCATGTGTTTCCAGAAGGTATGGCAGGAGAGGTCAAGTCCCCTCAGGTAAAGGGCCACAAGCTCCGTTGGGATGGACTCCATGAGATGATCCGCCATTCTGAGCGACGTGAGGTCGGACGCATAGAATCGTGCGATATCATCCCTGCGAGAACGAGCCTTGTCCAGATCGGGTAATGTGTCGGTCCCAAGGAATCTGAGAATGTCGTCATCGGTCAGATCGGTGTGCATGACCTTGAGAGCCAGAAGGTCATCCAGCATCCCCGCTGGGTGAATCCCCCGACGCATCTTCTCCAGCTGAGCATCCTTCCCGGTCGGGTCACCCACGTCCCGGAGAAGCGTGCTGATCCTCGAAGAGACCATGTATCCATTTACGATCTCCGCCGGCCATGTCACCAGACATCCGGTCACGCCTAGCGTGTACCCACCGTCTGAGAGGATCTGCCAGAAGGCACGAGCCTCTCTCATATCGCTGCTGGTCGGAGTCGGGTTGGAGGTCAGTCCCCTGTCGACGAGAAACCCGTGGATGGCGTGTTTCTCTTCGACCTTCCCCGTGGCGATGCTCGTCCAGATGGAGGGTGAGAGATACGGGTAGACGGAATGTAGAATGCCCGAGGACCCTTCGTCGATGAGTCCGGCGAGATTCGGCAGACGCCCCTCATCGATCATCCCCGCTACGCGCCCCCAGTCCAGACCGTCGATTCCTATGAGCAGCACTCTCGGGGCAGTCTCCGTATCACTCGCCTGGCGCTCGCACCCGGCCGTGGTGAGAACGAGCACGACTGCGACAGCCACGAGCACCAATACCGTGATCGTGAGGCGCCTGGACGTCACCTGAGCACCTCCTCAAGGATCCTGCCATCGGTGCCCTCGGGAAACGCAACTCCCGCGGCCTCCATCACGGTCGGGGCGAAGTCAAACATCTCACACTCCACAGTTTGACCGCTCTCAATGACGCTCGAGCCCTTCAGAATCCAGAAGCCTCGACTGCTGTGCATATCGAACCCAACCAGCGGGTTACCTCCACGATCCAGTCTGACACCGATGTAGCCGTGATCGGTCACGACCGCAATTGTGCCGTCCTCTTGAACCAGTTCGGCCAGCATCCCAACGATCGTGTCCAGGAAGCTGTAGTAGCGCTCGATGGCGCTGCCAAGCGTCCTGGATTGTTCCATCAGCTCGGCCCGTGCTCGATCATCCAGGGCGGCTCCGCCCATGACCGACTCCGGATCCATGTAGTGCCAGAATCGCTGACACACGCTGTCCAGGCCTTCCAGATGCACGAGCAGATACTCCACTCCGGGATCGGCGGCGATCTCAATAGCGACCCTCGTGTTCGAGTTGTCGGCCGCATAGGCATGCGCAAGACTCGTGTAGTTCTGTCCGACGAGAGCCTCGAACCCCATCGGCGTATCGAGATTGAGGAATCCGGCCAAGTGTTTTCTTGTTATCTCACCTTCATCGATCATGAGAGCGTCAAGCGCCTGTTGCTGCGAGGCGGGCTGGATGCGATCGTTCACATCTCCCCCGTGCCTACGATCGAGAATCAGACGACTGTACTGCCCCACGATCACACCGTCTATCGTCTCCACGGGCCACGTTCCCGGCCACCCGACCACACCAACCGACTGTTTCATTGCCGACAGATGTGTCCAGATTGCGTCCACAGTCCGGGACGACGGCACCAGATTGGAATCCACAAGGTCGCCTCTGGGAGAGAGAACCTGTCCACCGATGCCCTGGTTCTCCGGCTTCATGCCGGTGGCCAGCGACGTCCAGGATATCTCCGGCGCTATTCCCCTCTCCAGAGCCGGAAACTCTCCGGAGACTCCCTCCTCCATGAGCCGCGCGAGATTGGGTAGCTGCCCTCTCTCGGAGAAACGCGCGACAAGGGACGGCTCAAGACCCTCGATACCGATGATGAGCATCTTCACTGTGCCCGTCTCGAGTGCTGCGGGGGTAGGAGCCGATTCGACTTCGCCCTCTGGTGCGCGGGTCTTCATCACAACGACCACGACCGCCGCAACCAGCACGACGGCGATGAGTACGCCCAGTATCTTCTCGCGGTTCATGCCTTGTCGCTCTCCTGTCGAGGTGCCTCTACTGTATATACCCAAGCGATCTGAGCCTCTCTCTGACCTCCTCATCCACAGGCGACTCTATCGGCCCCGTGTCATCACGCACGGTCTGGCTGTACGTGGTGATCGTCGTCATGCCGTGAGTGGATGAGAATTCCTCCGTGAATACATCTGAAAGCGGGCTTCCGGACATGTCCTCACCGACAGGCAGCCCTGCCATTGTGAGAAGCGTCGGAGCTATGTCATACACGGTTGCGCCCTCAATGGACGCGCCGTGTTCTATCCCTGGGCCACTTATGATGATGACGCCGTCCAGCGCGTGCTGATCCTCTCCCATCCATGGCCGATGCTCTCCCCAGACCCCGGGTCCGCGGAAGCCATGATCTGAACAAACGAGAACAGTGGTCTCGTCGGGAAAGATCTCGAGCAGTCTGCCGACATGTTCATCGGTGTACCTGTAGTATTCTCTCACGAGTCCGCCGAGAGCTTGAGCCTGCTTTCGCAGAAGCGCCGTCGTGGGACGCTGGGGATCGTGCGGCGGTAGCGTCTCCTCGTGTTCGTAGATCCAGAATCGGTGCGACACCTCATCGACTCCGCGAATGTAGACGCACGACAACGCAGGCAAGTGTTTCGCAAAAAGGAACCCGGCAACGCCCATCGCGGACTCGTCACCGGACAGCGCCGTTCTGAGCGCTGTGTCGTAGTGCTCCTGGAGTGCGCTCATTCCAAGCTCGCTCTCCTCGTTGACGAAGCGAGCGAGTTCGTCGTGTGTTATCGCCGAGCTTCCCCGTGCAAAGGGAGTGATGCCCTCCTCGAGTTCCCCGGGCCATGTCACGCCCCTGCCATCATCGGCGCCGTAGAAGTCTGAGAGATACTGGAGGTGCTGCGATACCATGAAGCCGTTGACCTCCCACGGCGGCCAGGTGACGAGCCAGGCGATGATACCGACATCGAATCCGTTGCGTCCGAAGATGTCCCAGAACGCGGGCGCCTGCCACATGTTGCTCGAGTAGTGGGAATACGAGGTCCGGCCCCGCTGGTCGTCTCCGACAAGGAACCCTCCCACGCCGTGATCGTCCGGCGACCTTCCTGTTGCGATGGTCGTCCAGATCACAGGGGATTTCCTGCGAGGTTCGAGCGAACGCAGAGGACCGCTCGCGCCGTCAGCCATCAGCCGCGCGAGGTTCGGGAGTTCACCGGCCTCGAGCAGCGGCTCCATCACACTCCATTCGGCGCCGTCGATACCGATGACCAGTATCGGTCCGGGCGGTCCTTCGACCGGTGGATTGGAGTCGCATCCGGAGATGGCGAGGACGACAGCGGCCGTCAGGAGAACGGTGAGAGATAGATAGACTGGATGCCGTGTCATGTCGGGAACTCCTACTCTATGTACCCGAGCGACCGCAGCCGCTCGCGCACCTCGTCATCGACGGGCGATTCCACTGGCTCCTGATCCTGCGAGCCGGAGGTGGATCCGCTCGTCTCGTACGTGGCCACGGTCATGATCGGATGCGCTCTCAAGAAGGCCGGATCGATGGCCTCCGCGAGCACGCGCCCATCCATATCGTCCGCTACCGGGAGCCCGTACAGAGCGAGAATCGTTGGAGTGATATCGAGCACACTCGGATCGGACAGCTGTCCAGGAACGACGTCGCGGCCCCACAGAACCACAACGCCCGACGGATCGTGCATCGCGATGCCCCAGTGGTACGTCTCACCCCTGAGCTTCGGACCTGAGTGGCCGTGATCCGACGTGACCACTACGGTTGTATTCTCGTCGGCGTACTCAAGAAACTCACCGACGACGCGATCCATATACTCGTAGTATCTGAGAACGACCTGCCCGAACAGTTTCTCTTCTTCCTCGGTAAGAGGAGGTCCGGTTCCGGGAAACGCGTCGGTCCAGAACTTGTGACTCGGGCCATCCACTCCTCTGAAGTAGACGGCAAACAGGTCCGTCGGAAAACTCCTCGCCAGAGAGTGCCCCACACGTCTGGCCGTCTCGTCAGTCGCAATCGCTCCGCGCAGCGCTTCGACGCGCGCCGTAAGCGAACCCTCCAGATCCCCTGACCCCACATCCGCCGCGAGGAATTCGTGGACCTGCTCCTCGGAGATATCACCGGAGCTGACACGATACTCAGCCAGGTCGTCCGCGAGACCCTCGGGGAAGGTGATCCGTCTGTTCTTCTCGCCACGGCTGTCGCTCCATCCGTAGTTGAAGTACGACGACACCATGTAGCCGTTCACGGGCTCGGCCGGCCAGGTTGCAAGCCACCCGATTACTCCGACGCTTAAGCCCCGCTCTCCGAGGATATTCCAGATCGCCTCCACGCGCCTGACGTTCGATGTCATTGGTGTAGGCTCGGATGCGCCGTGCCTCACCTTGGCAAATCCGGTGATCCCGTGCTTCTCGTACGATTTCCCCGTTGCGATGCTGGTCCAGATAACGGGCGACTCGAGAATGTCGAGCGACTGTATCTCCCCCCACGCTCCTTCATTCAGGAGACGCGCGAAAGTCGGCAGCTTGCCGGCCTCGATCAACGGACCCATCACGTCCCACTCGAGGCCGTCGACACCGATGATCATCACCCTTCGCTCGATCGGTCCGGTCTCCTCCCGTGAACAGGAGGAGAGGCTTAGTCCGGTGACTGTAAGTGCTGCAAAGACCGCGATGCTCAGCACGATGCGGGCAGTTCTCACTCCTCTTCCTCCGAGATCTCGTAAGTAGGAATCTGACGAACTGGATGCGCGCTCAAGTAGTCGTCCTCGAATGCCTCCACCATGACCACCCCGTCCATGTCCTCCCCGATCGGCAGCCCGAAGAGCTCCAGGATCGTCGGCGTGATGTCACGTACACTGGTCTCTTCTATCTCTCCCCCACTCCTGATACCGGGGCCGGCGAGTACGAAGACGCCCAGCGGACCGTGGTCCTTGATGCCGCCTCTCTCGTTTGGCGAACGGGGACCCGTGAAGCCGTGGTCGGAGCAGACCATGACCGTGGCATCGTCACCGAACTCGGCGATGAGCTCGCCAAGCATCTCGTCGGCATAGACGTAATAGCGCTCGACCGTCTCTCCGAATACGCGCGTGTCGGTCTCGGCGACCTCCACCCCGACATCGCCCGGCCAACCGGCAGCCCAGAACTTATGGCTGACTGAATCGGTGCCTCGCAGATAGACAACAGAGATATCGGTTGGGTGCTTCCGGATGAGGTGCTGTGCGACTGCCATGTAAGTGCGGTCAGCAGCGAAGAAGTCCTTGAACTGCTCCATATGTCCTTCCATGTCGCTGATCGCCCTCATCTCGCGGAACATCTCATCCACGGGCAGCCGCTGTGCTTCTTCTCCGCTCATCGCGTTTGCGATATCGAAGAACCGCTCGACCTCGCTGTCGGGGATGTTTCTGTCGACGACGCGAAGCGGCTCGATCTCTGCGACAAGCTCATCGGGATAGGTCAGGTTCTCTGGAAGTGGGCGGTCCGGCTTCGGTGGATAGCGGAAGTAGTCTGTCACCATATACCCGTTGACCTCTTCGGCCGGCCAGCTAACGAGCCATCCGATGACGGTCACGGTAAGCCCGCGCTCACCGAGGATGTCCCAGAACGTCCGCGCGGTGCGAACGTTGCTTGTGAGCAGCTTCTTGGTCGTGGGGTCGACGTAGTCGCTGATGCCGTGCTTGTCCGGGAGCTTACCTGTTGCCATGGTCGTCCATATGACGGGTGACTTGCGTTTCGGTTCGAGCGATCTGAGTCTGCACCAGACACCCCGGTTCATGAGCGCCTGAAGATTGGGGAGTCTCCCCTCCTCGAGGAGCGGTTCCACAGCACTCCACTCAAGACCGTCGAGGCCTACCAGGAGAAACCGCCGCTCGACGACGTCACCCCTGTTCCCACAACCGGCCACCAGACAGAGCAACAGGGCGACGACCACAAGGCCGAGCGTTGCTCTCACGATTCTCCATCGTCCGATCACTTCCCGTCCTCCTGTAGGCAGCAAGCTGTTCTGCTGCTCGATGTAGCCGCAAGCTGCTCCGCTACTCGATGTAACCGCTATCCGCTCCGCTGCTCCATGTAACCGCAATCCGCTCTGCTGCTCGACGTAATCGCAAGCTGTTCTGCTACTCGATGTAACCGAGCGATCTCAGCTTCTCCTTGATGGCCTCGTCGACTGCGCTCTCCACGG
>DAOVNE010000220.1 GCA_030630395.1 Candidatus Eiseniibacteriota bacterium | reverse complement strand
TGAACCAGCGACCTACGGATTAGAAGTCCGTTGCTCTATCCAAACTGAGCTACAGGCGCGCCCTGGTCGGGGCGAGAGGATTCGAACCTCCGACTTCCTGCTCCCAAAGCAGGCGCGCTAACCGGGCTGCGCCACGCCCCGGTGGCAGGCAACAGACACCTATAGTATCCACCGATGCGCGCCCTGTCAAGTCAGAGGCGAAGAGCCGACCCCAGGCATCTCACCCCGTCAAGCAGCCGCACCGTGTGAACGACGGCAGCCTCCATCGTCGTTCGTGGCAGATCGTCCGTTGGACACTCGAGAACCCAGCCGCAGTGTATTGTGGCCGCGGCCCAATGGGAGGCCCGCGGCCACCTGAAGACTTGACCCCCAAGAGGAGGCCAAGTCGGCCAGAACAGTCAAGCTCAGGATTCTATCACGGTCCGAATCCCGACGCAAGCGTTTGTGTAACTACTGTACTGTGAGGGTGTTACAGAGATGACCAGGGCATGCTCTCGGGCGCTCTACATCACTCGCGCTATAAGCTCGCGCGCCTTCTCAAGAGCCCGCCCCCGATGACTTACGGTGTTCTTCTCGTCCTGCGACATCTCGGCGTAGGAGAGTGTGTGTCCGTTCGGCAGGAAGATGGGATCGTAGCCGAAACCCATGTCACCTCGTGGTTCCCGCAGGATGACACCATCGGTTCGCCCCTCGACGGTCATCACTTCACCGCCCGGCACAGCCAGCGCCACGACACAACGAAACGCCGCTTTGCGTTCTTCATCCGGAACACCTTCGAGTTCATGGATGAGCTTGCGGTTGTTGTCGTCGTAGCTACACGCCTCGCCGGCGTAGCGTGCAGATATCACACCGGGGGCTCCGCCGAGAGCCGCAACCTCGAGACCGGTGTCGTCGGCGAGCGCGGGGAGACCGGTCGCCTGAGAGATCTCTCTCGCCTTCTTGATGGCATTGTCCTCAAGGGTCTCACCGTCCTCGACGACTTCAGGAAGATCAGGGAAATCGCGGAACGAGAGGAGCTCCACATTAAGATCAGACAGCATCGCAGAGAGTTCCTCTATCTTGTGCACGTTCCGGGTCGCGAGAATCAGCTTCATGGAACCCCCACTCTAGTTCATCAGCGGCCGGTGGCCGTGAGTTCGTCTATGGTTACAACACTCACATCCGGCAGCTCCGCACCGAGGAACCGTTCGGCCTGCTCCCTGAATCGGTGTGGCACATCGCTCACGAAGAACCGATGCACGGGTTTCTCACCCCCGTCATTCGCCATGTCGAACTCCGCCAGGATCTGTGCAACGTCTCGCGCCGTCTCCTCAGCGGAGTCTATGAGCTTCACCGCGGGACCGAGTACTTTTTGAACCGTCTGCTTCAGTATCGGATAGTGTGTACACCCGAGCACGACCACATCGACGCCGGCGTCCCTGAGCGGCGCCAGATACTCGTGCGCCACAACGAGAGTGACCTCACGATCGGTCCAACCCTCCTCCGCCAGCGGAACGAAGAGCGGGCAGCTCTGCTCGACGATCTCTATCTCACTGTCGAGTCGCCGAATGCTCTCGCGATAGGCGTGACTGGCAATGGTCCCCTCTGTTCCGATCACTCCTACCTTCCCGTTCAGCGTCGAAGATACCGCGGCGAGCGCCCCCGGCTCTATGACGCCGACGATGGGAACGTCGTACCTGTCTCGGAGTTCGCCAAGGGCGACGGCGGATGCCGTGTTGCACGCAATCACGATCATCTTCACATCCTGGCGAAGAAGAAACTCAGAGTCCTGGATGGCGAATTGGATGACCGTCTCGGTAGACTTCGGACCGTACGGCAATCGCGCCGTGTCTCCGAAATAGACTATCTCCTCGTTCGGAAGCTGCCGCGCGACCTCCGCGACAACGGTGAGTCCCCCTATGCCTGAGTCAAAGATGCCTATGGACCTCGGTTCCCTGCTCACGTCTCCCCCTTCCCACACCTGGCGGTAGCTTCCCAGCAGTAGCTCTCTTCGACAGCATCTAGCGGTAGCTCTCTACCAGGAACGCGTCGCTCGCGTCGTAATGTCCGGCTATGGTCTCGATCTCTCTGCCCTCGACAAGGAACTTCACGCTGCGAACCTCGGGGAAGTTCTCGGCGAGCGTCGCAACAACGGACCGGATTGTGAAGGTCTCCCCTGCCGAGCCGCCTGGGTGGTTGTCAATGAGCTCACGGCTGAAATCGACGTAGACTCCTCCGGCGTCATCAAAGACGACTGAGATCACTCTGGTCTGCCGTGGAATCGTCGCCACTCCTCGCTTCTCGGGTCCACGAACCAGTTCTTCGAGAATGCGACGGGCGCGTCCCGGCCTGTCGTCGGGGACGACTATCTCCCGCTCCTCAGTCACGATCCTGCTCGCGGCCCTGTCGGCGAAAGCGAGCCTGACCGTCTGCACGCCCGGCCCCACCTTCTCTTCGATCACGCCTGTGCCGTCGACCTCAGGAACGGGGTCGCCTCCTGACACGAGAAGCAACACGCCTACTACGACAACAATCACTCCGAGGAGGATCATCAGCTGTACTCTGGTCATCGGTTCCTCCCAGGTCTAGTCTCTTGCGAAATCCGTGATGCCGCGGGCAATCGCGCCGGCCACAGTCCGGAGGTGGTTCTCGTCCGCAAGAAGAGCGGCCTCATGTCCGTTGGTGATATAGCCCACCTCGACGACTGCCGCGGGCATGGCGCAGCCTGACAGCACGATCAGCTCCTGCCCGCGCGTGCCCCGACCGGGCACGTCGAGCACTGCATTCAGACGTTCGTTTATGCGGGCCGAAAGCGTTCTACTCTCCCTCAAGTACGTGGCCTGAACGCGCTCCCACAACAGGTTGGCCGCTTGAGGCCGCGGCGCACCGGGTCTCATGTAGCGGAGTCCGACCGCCGAGCTTCGACCGACGTGCGACTCCACATCGTCCTTAAGCGCGTAGTACGACACCGAGTGTCCGGCGGCGACCGATGAATGGTACGCCCCGCACTGTATGCTCACGAAAATGTCGGCCGCAGCCATGTTGGCGATCTCTGCGCGTCGCTCCAGAGGAACGAAGGAATCAGAGCTTCGAGTCATGAAGACGTAGAACCCCTCCCCACGCAGAATGTCTGCAAGGATGTTCGCCAGCTCGAGGGCCACGTCCTTCTCGAGAAGGCCACCCAGGCCCACGGCGCCAAGGTCTCGACCACCATGCCCAGGATCAATGATCACAGTCTCAATGCCGTCGAAGCCGGCAAGATCGGGTGCACCGGTGGCGACGCCCTGCTCGGATCTGAGATTCGGCATAGGCACTAGCGCGGTCCTGTCTGCGGCCCCAACCGACTCGCCGCGAACGAGAACTTCGATCCGATGCGGGTGGCTTCTCAAGGCCGCCGAGTAGGTGCCGGCGCCTCTGGAGGTCAAGATCCTCGCGAGAACGCCGCTCGGAAGTTCGCTGAAGAACACGCTCGATACCATGCCCGCACCGTGCTCGATCGCCAACGTATCCGGCATCCGTGCGTCGGCAACATAGACATCAATCTGTCCTGACCTCACGCTCTCCACTCGAAACTCGGCGCTGTCGTTGAGCCCGATGATCACCGCTGTTCCCTCAGCCTGCACCTCTGTCGCCGCGCTCAGAACGGCTGCGCCCAGATGCGTGACCCATACCCCGTCATCACCCGGCGACCACGTCACCTCAGAGTTGGTGATCTGCCCCACGATGCTCATGAGGAAAGCCGGCGGGACCCGGAACCCTCCGTCGGCAATGTACACCGGATGGTGAACGTTCATCACGGTCTGATCGACAGTGATGAACGCGTTGTCC
>DAOVNE010000201.1 GCA_030630395.1 Candidatus Eiseniibacteriota bacterium | reverse complement strand
GAAGCCTCACGCAGAGAAGGACCTCGATGACCTGAAGACGCTCGCCAAAGAGGGCGGTCATGATGGCGACCTCAAGCACTGGGACACCGCATTCTGGTTCGAGCGGCTGAGGGAGTCGCGTTTCGACTACACGGACGACCAGTTGAGACCGTATTTCCCGATGCCGCGGGTCCTGGACGGGCTCTTCTCGCTCTCAAAGCGGCTCCTTGGGATCGTCATAGAGCGGGCCGATGGTGAGGTCCCCGTCTGGCACGAAGATGTGCGCTGTTTCAGGGTCTTGAACGAGGATGGAGCTCAGATAGCCTCCTTCTATCTCGACGCGTACTCCCGGCCGGCCGAGAAGCGTGGCGGCGCGTGGATGGGTGAGTGCCTCGGCAGGCGCATCGTGAACGGGAAGCTCAGGCTTCCGGTCATCTATCTGACATGCAACGGCACGCCACCGGTTGGAGACAAGCCGTCGCTCATGGGATTCCGGGAAGTTGAGACGCTCTTCCATGAGTTCGGTCACGGTCTTCAGGCGATGCTCACTACCGTCGACTATGCCGATGTGGCCGGGATCAATGGAGTGGAGTGGGATGCGGTCGAGCTTGCGAGCCAGTTCATGGAGAACTGGTGCTACCACAAGCCGACGCTGATGGGGATGACGTCACACTTCGAGACAGGCGAGCCGCTTCCCGATGAACTGTTCGAGAAGATCTCGGCCGCGCGCACATTCAAGGCCGGATCGCTCATGATGCGCCAGCTCGAGCTGGGCATGACTGACATGGAGCTCCACAGCTCTCATGATCCCAATGGGGAGCGATCGCCGTTTGACGTTCATCATGATGTCGCTTTGAAGACGGGTGTTCTTCCGCCCTTCAAGGATGGCCGGCTGCTCTGTTCCTTCGCCCACATCTTCGGTGGTCCCTACGCCGCAGGCTACTACAGCTACAAGTGGGCGGAAGCGCTTTCAGCCGACGCCTTCGCGGCGTTTGAGGAGGTAGGGCTGGACAACGAGGAAGCCGTCCGGGATCTTGGTAGGCGTTACAGGGACACGGTTCTCTCGCTCGGCGGTAGCCGGCACCCTATGGATGTATTCCGTGAGTTCCGCGGTCGAGAGCCAAGCACCGAAGCGCTTCTGAGGCAGAACGGCCTCTTGCTTGAGAAGCTCTAGGGAGACACGAAGACGCGCTCAGTCGCCGTACCGGAATCGGAAGAGAGCAGAGAATGAGAATCCGTATAGTGATCCAATTCGTGATCGTACTGATGGCGTTCGCGTGGCAGACCGCAAGAGCGGAGTCGCCTCTGCTCATACTCTCCAATCTCAGCACGACTGTGGAGGTCGAAGAGCAGCTTGATGTTTGGGGCGCCGAACGCACGCCTCTTGTGTACTCTGCTGCCTTCGACCCGCTCGGCACCGGGACTTTCGCGAGGCCGGATCTCATGGAGATATGGCTGGACAACCATCTCTTGGATGACTACGACGGGTTTCTCGTGCTCGACTGGGAAGACGGCGTGATGGCGCACCTGATGGCCGGGCCGGGCGATGCCGAGTCTGCGCGCGTAGTTTCGGAGATGGTCGAGCTCCTCGAGTTCGTACGCGGGAAGCGCCCGGATGCGAAGATCGGCTACTACCGCATGCCGTGGAACGAGTACTGGGCTCAGGATGACGAATGGAGAGAGGCGGTTGCCGCCGCTTCTCCGGTCTTCGAAGCATCGGACGTGCTCTTCCCATCGGTCTACGACCACTATGGAGACAATCCCGATCGAGACAAGGAGCGTTACGGCGCACTGGTCCACATGGCTCTTGAGATCGCCGACGAGCGTCCGGTTATCCTCTACACCATGCACCGCTACCACAGCGGCGACACGAAGTGGGGATCCCGGCTCATTGATCCTGTTGAGTACGTCGAGCACATAGCGCATCTCATGCACGTGGACTACAACGGCCATCGTCCGGCCGGTGTTGTCGCCTGGGCAGAGGAACTGTACTGGCACCAGGCGTCCGATTCGAAGAAGCTGAGCGGCGAATACGTCAGGACCGATCCGACGTGGGGCAGGTGGCGAGAGGTCTTCGCTTCGGAGATGGCCCCGGGCGAGAGCATCCACGACTATCTCACGCGCCTGCACCCGTGGATACTGTGTCTCCTCAACGAGGCCGTGCGCGGTGAACCGTGTCACATGGAGGGGCCATAGCCGGCGAGCGGATCCTCCATCGGAGTGCGAGATGGCCAGAGTGCTTCATCTCCTGTCACAGCGCCCCGGGCACACGGGCAGTGGAACTACCCTGGGAGCCATAGTGCATCACGCCGGTGAGGCCGGCTGGGATCAGATGGTCTCTGTCGGCGTCCCAACACTCACGTCCATTTCCGGTCTTGGCGACCTTGACCCATCGAGAATACGCCCCGTGACGTTCGGTGGCGAGGATCTCCCGTTCGACATCCCGGGCATGAGCGACGTCATGCCATACGCGAGCACTCGTTTCTCCTGCATGAGTAGTCATGAGTTCGATGCCTATCACACGGTCTGGACCCGCCATCTTGCTCGACTGGTTGCCGACTTCAAGCCCGACGTCATTCACTCGCACCACATCTGGATCTTGAGTTCACTCGTTAAGAACGTCGCCCCGGATACTCCCGTCGTGTCACAGTGTCACGCGACCGGGCTCCGCCAGATGCAGCTCTGTCCGGAGCTTGCCCCAGCGGTCAGGGAGGGGTGCGCGAGGAACGAGCTGTTCATCGTTCAGAATGAGAGTCTCGTTGCCGTGCTGGCAGATGAGCTCAGTATCGCACCCGTTCGGGTACACGTGGTCGGAGTCGGCTACAGGGACGACATCTTCAATGCACACGGGCCGGATGATGCAGACGGCTTCGCGGTAGATGGTGACGCGGCGGCAGATGGCGTCGAGGCAGACGGTGGCGTAGCGGCAAGCGACGGCGCGGCAATCGCCTCGGCCCCGCACATTCTCTATGCCGGCAAGTGCAGCGCCGCAAAGGGTGTGCCGTGGCTTCTGGACGCCTTTCAGAGGCTGACCCGGGAATTCCCCGATCTCGTTCTCGACGTGGCCGGAGGTGGGGCGGGTGATGAGGCGGAGTCCTTGAAAGCACGCATGGAGGGCATGGCGCCCGGAGTGGTACTCCACGGGATGCTATCCCAGACTGAGCTGGCCGCCCTCATGCGCCGCGCGTCCGTCTTCGTGCTGCCATCGTTCTATGAGGGCGTGCCGCTCGTGCTTGCGGAAGCGCTTGCCTGCGGCTGCCGCCTGGTTTCGACGGCGCTTCCCGGGGTAGAACACTCGATCGCCGGCCCGGCCGGAAGTGCAATAGAGCTTGTACCACTGCCACGGCTCGAGCAGATCGACAGGCCGGCTCCGGAAGATGCATCCGCGTTCATCGAGAGATTGACACAGTCCATCAGCCGATCGCTCAGGCGGGGACCACTGGAAGGTTCCGCGACTGGAGCGCCAGACGCACTCCATGAGTTTCGGTGGGGCAACGTATTCGGTAGGATCGAAGAGACCTGGCGGAGCGCGATCTCCTCCAGGCAGAGAGAGGAGTGAAGATGTCGACCCATCACGCAGGACGAAGACGGGTTTCCGTGAGTCACACCAAGCTCATCCTGTCCGTTCTACTGGTTCTGGCGGTCCTCCTTCTATCGTCATGCTCACGGGCGCCCAGGAGTTATGAACTGACGATCCTGGGTACCGCAGACCTTCAGGGAATGCTTGAGCCCTCGCGAGTGAATATCGACCTCGATGGCGACGGCGAGCCCGAAGAACGGGAGATGGGTGGGATAGCCCGCATCGCGACACTCATCGATGAGATACGAAGCGAGAGGCGCGAACGGATCGTCGTCCTTTCGGTCGGCGACGATCTCATGAACCGCTACTTCCATACGTACAAGGGTGAGGCGATCCTCGGCCTGATGTCCATGGCCGGATACGACATGTACGCCTTCGGGAATCACGAGTTTGACAAGGGTCCCGACGTGCTCGCTGCCGCACTCGATCACGCCGACTTCGACTGCCTCTGCAGCGATCTCGCCGTCGATGGGACTGCTCTCG
>DAOVNE010000161.1 GCA_030630395.1 Candidatus Eiseniibacteriota bacterium | reverse complement strand
TCCGGACCCTGTCGGACGCAAGCTCAATACCGATATCCGTGGGATGCAGAGCGGGAAGCGAGACAGTTACCTCGTCTCCGCCCCGCTCGAACACGAACAGGAGCTCGTCCCTGTCTGACTCCCAGCCCGTGACATATGCAACATCAATGGCATCACGAATCGGTCTACCGGCTATCTCGATGAGGTCATCGCCCGGCAGTATCCCGGCTCGTTCTGCGACCGAACCCGTTTCGACGGATTGCACCTTCATAATGGACCCACTTCCCAGCCGCTTCGTGTCTATGTGGCGCGCCAAGCGTTGCGGCCGGACATAAATATGGAGCGGGCAACGGGATTCGAACCCGCGACTCTCAGCTTGGGAAGCTGATACTCTACCAACTGAGTTATGCCCGCTCACAGCGCCTACCCGTGCAGAAGAGCATATGCTTCACTGAGGGCCATGTCAAGCTGCAACCCCCCGCTGATGGCCGTTTTAGGGTGCAAGCCATCGCGTCACGATGAGCCGGGCGGCCTCCTCCTCTCCCATCTCCCCCATATCCAGCCAGTCGACCCCCTCGATGGAGGAGAACCACGTCATCTGACGCTTCGAGTAGCGTCTCGTGTTCCGCTTGATGAGTTCGATGGCCTCTGTGAAGTCGGCGCCCTCGTTCGCGAGGACGTCGAGGATCTCACGATACCCAACCGCATCCGCAGCTGGAACTCCCGACAGAAGGACGCCCGATTCGAAGAGGAGCCGCACCTCATCGATCAGCCCGGCGTCGATCATCGAGTCCACCCGCTGGTCGATCCGCGCGTACAGGCGCTCGCGATCCATGGTCAGTCCGAAGTAGACGGGAGTGTACGCCGGCTGGCGTGCCTCTCTCGACTGCCAGCTTGTGAGCGTGGAGCCGGTGGAGACGTAGACCTCAAGTGCCCTCACCACACGTAGGGTGTCGTTAGGGTGGATTCGCGCCGCCGACTCGGGGTCTACTGTCTTGAGTTCCTCGTGAAGGGCCTCCGGACCGCTCTCGCCGGCTCGTCGTTCGAGCTTCTCCCGGACGAGTTCGTCGCGACCCGGGCCTTCGAAGAGCCCCTCGAAGAGCGACCGCACGTAGAAGCCGGTGCCTCCGACGAGGATCGGCACCGCTCCTGCGGAGATGATGGATGCGATCGCGCTCTCTGCGTCGATCGCGAAGCGCGCGGCATCGTACGCCTCGCCCGGTTCTATGATGTTGATAAGATGATGACGGGCAAGCCAGGACTCGTTGGGTGTCGGTTTGGCCGTGCCGATATCGAGCTGCCGGTAGACCTGACGCGAGTCAGCCGAGACGATCTCTCCGCCGAGTTCCTGAGCCACACGGACTGCGACGCCTGTCTTCCCGACGGCCGTGGGGCCAATTATGGCGAGTACATTGCGCAGGAGTCCGCCCTCCGGGTTACGTGCGTCCGAACTTCTTGTGAAGCTCGTCGAGGGTCATGCGCATGAAGGTAGGTCGCCCGTGTGGACACGAGTACGGCAGTTCCGTGGCGAACAGCTGATCCAGGAGTGAGCGCATCTCCTCCTGTGCCAGCGCGTCACCGGCCTTGATGGCCGTCTTGCATGCCATCGTCGTCGCGATGCTCTCTATGATGTCCCTGTCGGCCGTCCTGCCGGACGGCAACTCGGCCAGGAGATCGTGGAGGATCGCGTCGTGGGCCAGCTTCGGAAACGCTCCGGGGACCGCCTCCATGAGCAGGGTCCTTCCGCTCATCGGCCTGATCGAGAACCCGAGACGCGTGAGAAGAGGCTCCACATCCGTGAAGGATGCGAATTCAGCGGGAGACAGCTCGACAGCGATCGGAAAGAGAAGCTGCTGGCTGGATCCGGTCTCCGCAATGCCGGACAGACGTCTCCTTGCCTGCTCGTAGATGATGCGCTCGTGCGCGGCGTGCTGGTCAACGATCAGTACGCCCTCTCGGGTCTGTACGAAGATGTACGTGCGGTGCAGCTGCCAGAACTTGACCTGTTCACCGGCCTCCACCGCTGCCGCATGCCCGCTCTCGCCTGTTCGACGAATGCTGGAGTCATCCACGGGCGTCTGAGCGTGTTCTCGCACGGTGGAGGGGAAACTGAGTTCGCCGGTCCGAAGCGGGAGATCCGTCGCCAGGACCTCGCCCCCTCTTCTTCCCGACTCGTACGATCCCGCACCGCTCACGGCTTGATGCGCCCCTGTGGCCTTCACGGTCAGTGTCGGAGCCACATCGTGTTCCATGAGGGTGTTCCGCACGGCGTGTTCTATCAGGGCGAAGGCACGTCTCTCTTCGCCGAAGCGCACCTCCCGCTTCGTCGGGTGCACGTTCGCATCCACGAATCTGCCGTCCACATTGATCACGAGCACGAAGATCGGGTGCCGATTGCGCGGAAGGAGTTCCCCGTATCCGACCCGCACCGCCGCTGAGAGAAGACGGCTCCTGACCGGGCGCCCGTTGACGGCAAGAAGCTGGAACGCGCCTCGCGTACGTGCCATTGACGGCTTGCCTACCAACCCGACGACCGAGTACGGGCCGTCGGGGTAAGTGACCGGAAAGACGTCTCCCGTGTGCGCGCTTCCAAGCGTCTCGCGAGCTCGCTCGCTGATTCCGGAAGCGGGCAGAAGTGAGAACACGGACTTGCCGTCGACCACAAGGTCGAAGCGAATGTGAGGATAGAGGATGGCATACTCCGTCACGCAGTTGAGTATCTTCTTCAACTCGACTCGGTCGCTCTTCAGGAACTTGCGCCGGGCCGGAGTGTTGAAGAAGAGAGATGAGACCTCCATCGTCGTGCCGAGTGATCGCCCGGCCGGCTTCACGTTCTCGACCGTTCCTCCGACCAGAGTCACGGCGGTTCCTTCCGACGCACCCCGCTCGCACGTGACGAGTCGCACGCGGGAGACTGAGGATATGCTCGGCAGCGCTTCACCCCGGAAACCAAGAGTCTCGATGGCCTCGAGATCGTGCTCGTCTGAGATCTTGCTGGTCGCGAATCTGTCGAAGGCGGCAAGCGCATCGTCGGCGTTCAAACCGATCCCGTTGTCAGTCACGCGGATGAGATCGCTTCCGGCTCCCTTGATGTCGATGGATATGACGTCGGCCCCTGCGTCGATCGAGTTCTCGACGAGTTCCTTCACCACCGAATGAGGTCCCTCTACGACCTCCCCGGCGGCGATTCTGTTGGCCAGAGCCTCACTGAGTATCCGGATATTACTGGGCATCTTCCGCCTTCTTCTGCAGCTCCACGAGCTTCGTCAGTGCTTCGAGCGGAGTCATGTCCGCGAGGTCCATCTCGAGCAGCTCTCGCTCGACCTCGGATTCCAGGCGACCGAAGAGCGGCAGCTGAGCGCTCGAGTCCGCCAGTAGACCGTGCTCCCCCGCGGCGAGGCGCGGCAGGGCGTCGGGCGTGTACTGTGTCGCCTCGAGGTTCTTAAGAACCTCCCGCGCTCTCGTGATGACGTCCCCCGGCATACCGGCCAGTTTGGCGACCTCTATGCCGTAGCTCTGGTCGGCAGAGCCCGGCGTCACCTTTCTTAGGAACACTATTGAGTCGGCGGTCTTCTTCGCAAGAACATGGACGTTCGTCAGACGTGTGAGAATATCCTCGAGCTCGGTCAGCTCATGGTAGTGGGTTGCGAACAACGTCTTCGGATGAGGGTGAGCCGGATCGTGGATGTATTCCATCACCGCCCAGGCTATCGACAGCCCGTCGAACGTGCTCGTTCCGCGTCCTATCTCGTCGAGCAACACCAGACTCTGCGATGTTGCGTTGTTCAGGATGTTTGCCGTCTCGCTCATCTCGACCAGGAATGTGCTTCTGCCTCGTACGAGTGCATCCTGAGCGCCTATCCTCGTGAACACCCTGTCAACGAGTCCGATCGACGCGCTACCAGCCGGAACGAACGAGCCCATCTGAGCCATGATGACGATCAGGGCGACCTGGCGAAGATAGGTCGACTTGCCGGCCATGTTCGGCCCGGTCATCAGGAGTATCTGCTGACGCTCTGAGTCGAGAGATACATCGTTCGGTACGAAGACCTCACCTTCAAGGAGACGCTCGACGACCGGGTGCCGTCCATCCACGATCGTGATGCCGCCGTCGTCTGTCAGCGCGGGCCGCACGTAGTCGTTCTCCACTGCAGCATCCGCCAGGGAATTCAGTACGTCGATCTCGGCAAGCACTTGAGCTGCATCCTGCACTCCGGCCGTGTAGCCAGCCACCCACTCCCTGAGTGACTCGAAGAGTTCGCGTTCCAGCCTGACCATGTCTTCCTCAGCCGTGAGGACGCGATTCTCGTACTCCTTGAGATCGGGGGTTATGTAGCGCTCTGCATTGACCAGCGTCTGCTTGCGAATGTAGTCGTCCGGAACGCGGTCCGCGTGAGATTTCGTTACCTCTATGTAGTAGCCGAAGACCCTGTTGTAGCCGATCTTGAGCCGGGGGATGCGCGTTGACTCGCGTTCCCTCGCCTCCATCTCGGAAAGGTAGCCCTTTCCCTTCCGGGAGATGTCCCGCAAATCGTCCAGTTCCGCGTTGAAGCCGCTCTTGATAATCCTGCCTTCGCGCATGGAAACGGGGGGCTCGTCGTCCACCGCCCTCTCCAAAAATTCCCGGACGTCG
>DAOVNE010000256.1 GCA_030630395.1 Candidatus Eiseniibacteriota bacterium | reverse complement strand
ATATATCTTTCCAGCAGAGTGTGTTGTTGTCCTCGTCTGACTCAATGATCACACCGCCAGAATCCACAGTTACGCTGATGTTGTAATCGACCCCTGCTATCGGACGGAATGAACAGTCGCAATAGACCGTTACTTCTGATCCGCCAGTCATTACAGCCGAAACTGTCGCTGGACTGCAATTCAGTTCTGCCCCATTGACTTCGAACTTAACATCGAAATCAAATAGAACATCTACGCCATTGAGTTCTTTTATGGTTGCAGATAGGTTGTTGCACTGTGTACGTGTGCCCGGAGCCTTAGGTCCGATCGCTTTGTTTATAACGCTTGACGCAGCGTAATTTATCGTGATATCGCTCACGGTCAGATCAGGCATTGGCTACACTCTCGAGCACAAGCGCTCTCGCGTCGAAGACGGGTCCGTCCGAACAGACGGTCCTGTAACCATCACTCGTTTCCACCACGCATCCTCTGCAGGCCCCCGTACCACAGGCCATGACCTCCTCGAGCGAGACCTCGCAGTGAACGCCACGCTTGAGAGCCAGTGCTCCCGCGGCGTCCGTCATTGCCCGCGGCCCACAGCAGTAGACGACTGCTTCATCCGGAATGCGAGCAAGCTCCTGTGCGAGAAGGTCGCAGGCGGTTCCTTGAAGCCCTGCACTGCCGTCGTCGGTGGCGATTCTTAGCTCCAACCGCCCGTCCGGAGTCGCCTCCGGAAGCAGCTCATGCAGGAGATGGTGTCGGTCTCTCGCACCAACGAGCATCGTGAGACGCTCCTCGCGCTTCTCAAGCCGTTGAGCCAGGAAGCGCACTCCTGCTACCCCGGCGCCACCCGCCACGATCACGGCGGGAACTCCCGGAGGCGGCATTGTGAAGCCGCGTCCGAGCGGTCCCAGGATCGAGACAGTTGCACCAACACGGAGAGCTGAGAGGGCTCGTGTCCCTTCTCCGACGAGCTCGATGAGGAATTCGAGCGTCCCCGCCACCGGAACTCCGGCAACAGAGAACGGGCGTCTGAGCGCGAGACCTGGCTTGGCATCCAGATGGACGAACTGCCCCGGCTCCGGTGAGTGGAGATCGTCGCCGACGCTACACGCCAACAACAAGCTCGTTCGACTCGGCCGCTCGCTTGCCGTGATCCTCGCCACTGCCTTGCGCGGTTCCAAGGTCCTCCTCGAATACAATCTGTCCATCGTGAATGGTTATGAGAACACGTCCTGAGAGCGTGCTTCCAATGAACGGTGAGTTCTTCGACAGCGAACGGAACCAGTCGCTCGTAATCTCGACCTTGGCTCTAGGGTCGAACACGACGACGTCCGCAGCGGCCCCAGTCTCCAGCGTTCCCGCCGTGATCCCGAGCGCGCGCGCCGGTTGGACTGTCATGAGCGCTATGGCTTTCCCGAGAGAGAGGATGCCGGTGTCGACCATGTGAGTGATGGTCAGAGGAAGTAGTACTTCCATTCCTATCATGCCTGGGGGGGCCGCGTCAAACTCTACCTGCTTCTCCTCCAGGGAGTGAGGGGCGTGATCGCTCGCCACTGCGTCGATCGTCCCATCCCGGAGGCCTTCCTTGATCGCTTCCACGTCGTCTGCCGAGCGCAGTGGAGGATTGACGCGTGTGCTCGTGTCGTAGCTTCTGACGTCATCATCGGTCAGACTGAAGTAGTGAGGACAGGTCTCCGCGGTCACGGCGATGCCGTCCGCCTTCGCGCGCCGCACGAGTTCGACGGAGCCTCGAGTCGAGACATGGGCGATGTGGAGTCGGGCGCCCACTGATCCTGCCAGCAGGATGTCGCGTGCGACCATCGTCTCCTCTGCCGCGGCCGGGATCGGCGACAGACCGGATCGAGTCGATGCCAGACCCTCGTTCATCACTCCCGCTCCGACGAGAGCCGGATCCTCGCAGTGCGCGATGATCGTTCGTTCGATCATGGACGCGTACTGCAGAGCCCTTCTCATGACGTTCGCGTCGGCCACGGAACAGCCGTCGTCCGAGAAGGCAACGGCCCCGGCCTGAGCCAGTTCGGCGAGCGGTGCCAGCGCCTTGCCCTCTCTGCCGACAGTGATCGCCGCGATCGGGTGAACGCGTGCGAGTCTGCCTCTGGAGCGTACGTACTCCACCCACGATGGAGTGTCGATGGTGGGTTCGGTATTCGGCATGGCCGCGAGAGTGGTTATCCCACCGTGGACGGCCGCAAGGGTTCCGCTCTCGATGGTCTCCTCGTCCTCCCTGCCCGGCTCCCGCAGGTGAACGTGCATGTCAACGAGTCCGGGTGCGACCACGGCCCCGGGGAACTCCACGATTCGCGTCTCCTGGTCCGCAACGATATCGACACCGCGCGCGGCGATGACACCGTCTGCCAGAAGGAGGTCGATTCTCTCGTCAGTGGCTGTCGCCGGATCGATCAGGCGCATGCCTCTCAGTAGTGTCTTTCTCATGCACCCACCTCCGCGAGGATGTCGGATTCCTCTACTCGCTTCGATGCCTGGACCATCGAGAGCAGGTAGAGCATCGCCATGCGTACCGCAACTCCGTTCGTGACCTGTTCGAGGATCACCGAGTGATCACCGTCCGCGACGTCGGGTGCTATCTCGACCCCTCTGTTGATCGGGCCCGGGTGCATTATAAGGACATCCGGTTTCATGTCCTTGAGACGCGCGGCGTTGATTCCGAAGAGCGCCGAGTACTCTCTGAGGCTCGGAAGGAACCCTCCGCTCTGTCTCTCCTTCTGGATTCTCAGAATGTTGACGATGTCGGCGTTCACTGTCGCCTCTTTGATGTCGTGCGTGACCGTGACTCCGAGTCTCTCCACCTCGGCCGGGATGAACGTGCTCGGCCCGCACAGTGTGACATCCGCTCCGAGCGCCTTGAGTCCCCATATGTCTGAGCGGGCGACGCGTGAGTGAAGTATGTCTCCCACAATCGTGACGCGCTTGCCTTGAAGGTCCCCCACGTGCTCTCGCATCGTGTAGAGATCAAGGAGGGCCTGAGTCGGATGCTCGTGCGGTCCGTCACCGGCGTTGATGATAGAGCCGTCGATGTGGTTCGCGAGGAAGTGCGGAGCTCCAGGAGAGGGGTGGCGCATCACGACCATGTCCACCTTCATCGCCTCGATGTTCCGCGCGGTGTCTCTGAGTGTCTCGCCCTTCTTGAGGCTCGATGTTGACGCGGAGAAGTTGAGCACGTCTGCCGAGAGTCTCTTCTCTGCGAGTTCGAACGACACGCGCGTTCTCGTGCTCGATTCAAAGAAGAGATTGACGATGGTTATGCCACGCAGCGTCGGGACTTTCTTGACCTGTCCATCGAGGATCTCTCGGAACT
>DAOVNE010000331.1 GCA_030630395.1 Candidatus Eiseniibacteriota bacterium | reverse complement strand
TGCCGAACCGGCCGACCTCTTCCCCATCCGCGACTCCGGTCGGTTGATCGAACCACGCGAGAACACGAGCCACCAGGCTCCGCTGGTTGCTGGGGATCGTGTTCTCCACCTTGACAGTTTCGAACGGGAACGAGAGGAAGACGATCTTGTGACCACTCTCCTCAACTCTGATCCCTCTCGTTGTACCGGATGCTGTGAAGATGGGTTCTGCCGGAGCGGAGGCCGAGATGACATCGCTCAGGCTCGGCGGGAATGGCCCGCTCAGGAGTCCGAGCGACATTCCGTCCGAGATCGGGTCAGCCGCGACGCCCGCGACGATGAAACATCCGCTGTCGGATGTCCACGAGTCGATGTGAAGGTAGTTCTGGATAAGATCGTTCGAGGCAGCGCGGCTTGAGAGGTACTCCATGCTTGAGAGCATGAGGTTCCCGCCCTGATCCAGGTAGTCGATGATGTTCTCTTCGTCTCCGGATCCGATGCCGGTCGCATCACCGTTGGCCGTCGTCCAGAGGACGGCCCAGTACGATGAGAGAAGCGTGGCCGTGGGGCGACCGAGTGCTGCGGTGTCCCATGTCCGGACCGCGTAGCCAGTATCAGCGAGCGCGGTCTCCATGTAGCTCTCGTACGAGGCGCCGTCGTCGTCATCCACGAGGAGAACGGACGGGAGGCCGACGAAAGTCGCGAACGCCGTGTTCGCCTCGATGCTACCGTCTCCCTGGCTTATGGCGGTGAATGCCGTCAGCGCCATGCCGTCAGTCGTGCCGACCGTGTCCGTCATGCGGACATCTACAAGTGCGACCTCAGCGGCAGACATCGTGAGGTCGGTAGCGGAGGACGTCCAGGCGCCGCCGTTCACGCGGTACTCGGCGGTCCAGTCACTCGCGGTGATTCCCGCCGGGAGCTCATCCTGAGATACCGTCAGAGTCGCCGTGTCGGTTACTGTGCCGGAGTTCAGGAGTGTTGCAGTGTAGATGATCGATGCAGAGGGCTCGATCTCGGCCGCGAACACGGGCGCATCGACCTCAAGCCCGAACGCGATCAGGGCAAACTCGAACGTCATAAGGGAACTTGATCCACTGATATCCAGGAACCCCGCATCTGAGTCCGAGCCATCCCACCATTTCGTGTCCGGGTAGGTCGTCGGTGAGCACTCCGGATAGCGGGTGGCGTGGTAGAAATCCGTTCCGTCTCCGTTGTTATTGTTGTTCTCGAGGTCCCAGTCGCCGTCTGCCTGGACGAGCGTAACCAGATAGTGCAATGCCGGCGTCTGCTGCTCGTTGTTGTTGCTCCCCGTGGTGTCGATGTGCCATATGGCGAGACCGGAATCCGTGATGCCCAGATCGCGCCCAGTCGGCCGGCGGTTCTCAAGGAGGAAGTACTCGTTCGGGTGCCCGGGTCTCTCGAATCTGTACATATCGTTCCCATCCACCGAGATCGTGAGCCCCGCCGTGGGATTCCAGAGCTCGGTGACGTCGGCCCAGCCGGCGTCGAGCTTGAGATACCCGCACGGCTCGTTCGGGTTTGTACCGAAGCAGCCCGCGCACATCAAGCAGTACACTCCTACACCGGCGGACTCAAAGCCGTAGTCGTAGAGGTCGGGCCACCCCATGAGCATGTGTCCGTTCTCGTGGCAGAAGGTGCCTAGCGAGAGCTGGCTACCGGCGTTCGAGATCTGGTAGCGCTGTGTGCAGACGCCGTCGGCGCACCATTCGTACCACCCGGCGTGCGGCCAGAGACCCTCCGCCCAGTTGTTCCACGTGTCTCCCGCATAGAAGCAGTTGACGGCATCGACGATGCCGTCGCCGTTGGAATCGTACTGGCTGAAGTCGAATCCAGAGGCTTCGAGGTCATCGAGTGCCTCGGCGATGAGTTCCCCCGCGCGCTGGCCGTACGGAATGCCCGGGTTGCAGTAGTAGGCCTTGGTGTTCTGCGCTCGATAGTACTGTGGCGACACGTAGTTCGTGTACGTGAGGAGCCCCTCTGAGACATCATAGTAGTAGTCGCGAACCGACCCGTTGTTGCCATACCCGGTGTAGCCGGGCAGGTTGCAGTAGTCGTCGAAGTTCGCGGCCGGGATGGTCGCGACGTCATCCGAGAAGTCCACAATGAGCGTGATCCCTACGACGTCGCCGGTCGTCGTCCCGGAGCGGCCTGACAGCAATGGTGAAGTCAGTGTCGACTGCTGCCGATACTCAAACTCCTCGCGCGTGCGGTAGGCCTGTTCGCGTGCCGCATCCTTGGCGATACGGATGTGCTTCTCGATACCGACAAGAGGTTCGTTACTCGCAGGCACCCCCGTCGAGATGAGACTACGGCCGTCTTCCGACAGTCGCGCGTAGCACAGGAATCCGGATTCCTCGTCACGCGTTACCGTGTACCCGTCGAGGGTCTCACCGTGCGCGAAGTACTCGTCGCCCCAGACGCGGACCTCCAAACTAGAGCCGTCAGGTTGCCCTATGACCACCGACTCGCCGTTCATGGGAGCCGCCTGTGCAACGACGGTTGCGCCAAGAGCGCATACTGAGACGATGATGGCCAGTCCGGCCAGCCGGCGGAGTGCC
>DAOVNE010000223.1 GCA_030630395.1 Candidatus Eiseniibacteriota bacterium | reverse complement strand
AGAAGAAGAGCTGACGAGGGAAGCGGCGGAGCCCACGGACACATCTCCTACCGCGACCGTCGAGCTTGCGGCGCCCGAACCCTATGCGGCGCTCGAACCCCATGCGGCACCTGAATCCCATGTGGCGCCCGAACCCCGTGTGGCGCCCGAATCCCATGATGACCCGAATGCAAAGGTGGACCGGGTGGGGCGGTGGGAGCGCACGAACCTCTTCGTCGTAACCGGAGGTGACAGCGGTCCCGGGAAATCGACCGTGGCCGTGAACCTTGCCCAGGCGTTCATGAGCACGGGAACCGTCGGTGTCTTTGATGCAGACCCGAAGGTTCCCAACGCGCGGTTCTACATGGGCGCGCCCTCGTGGAACTACCTTTCGCCACTGGTCGGTGAAGGACAGGCAGCCCCCACGGTGCGAGTCGATTCCGGAGTCGTGGTCGTAGACTGTGCCGGTGGGGGAGGTCGCGCAGATGAACTCCTCGGACGCGGAGACTCGGTCTACGTTGACGTGAATGGGGACGGCAGGGAGCGGCTCTCCTGTGCGGTCATCGACCTTGCCATCGGGAGGACCGCCTGGCTGGCGCCCATCCTTGATCGAATCGGTCTCTTCGTGGTCGTGGCGAGACCCGGGTGGACCGGTTTCAGCGAGGCGTTCGCCGTGCTGGCGCGTCTGAAGCGGGATCTGGGTGTGAAAGAAGTGGGCCTGATGGTCAACATGACGCCTGACAACGACTACGCCGCCAGGTTCTTCTCGAAGACCAGGGTGGCCGCGGAACGTCTGTTGTCCATGGAGATGCACTTCCTCGGTGGAATGACCTACGAGGACAATCTTGGAAGCGAGCAGAGGGAGCGGGGATCGATCATCCGTTCCAGACCCGACGCGGTCTTCGCCCTCATGCTCAGAGAGGCGGCGTCGAAGGCGCTTGGGTCAGAGTGGTCGCAGAAGTCCGGAATGGAGATCTGAGAGAATGAGACGAATCGAGAAAGCAGCACTGCCCGAACCAGGCGAGCTCCGACGGCTCATCTGCTCGGCGGCAGATCAGATCCATGCAGGGGGAACGGTCGTTGATCCTGATGCTCAAGGCCTGTCCGGTGTTGACATCATCATGACGGATGAGGACGGGAGTGCGATTCTCGTCGATCTCATCTTCGATGGTGTCAGGGCGGTTCCCACACGCGTCCATGAACATCTCGACTGGTTGGCTGAAAACCAACGGTTGTTCCTGAAGGCCTATTCGGGAGACGGTCTGGTCAGCGCTGACGCGCCGGTTCTCGTCTTCGTGGCGCCCGAATTCCCCTCGACCGTTGTCCGCGCAGTGTCGCGCATATCGGATGTGCGTGTTCGGCTGGTGCGTGCAGAGCTGCTCCTCGTGGATGGGGAGCCTGGGCTCCTGCTGGAGGCGATAGCCCTCACGCAATCAGAGCCCGTAAGCGCTGCGGTCACGCGTCGTGTGCCTGAGCTTGGCGGTGGAGGAACGGAATCATCGTTTGAAGGCAGAATCGAGTCGGAAAGCGTGCGCGCACTGTTCACGCTCTTCCGGTCCGGCGTGGACGGACTTGATGGGCGGATATCCACCGGGGAGGTGGAGGGAGCCCTTCACTTCGCACTGGACGGCGCGCGACTGGCGACCGTGGCCGTATCTCCGGGGAGCTTCACCGTGTCGACTGGAGACCCTGTCGTGAACCCGATCGTGGTCTCTGACCGAGTCTCGCTCGAGCGGGCGCTCAATGCCGTGATTTCATTCTTTGTGAGAGAGGGCCGCGTGCGCCAGGCCAGTGATGACGGGAATGGCAACGCAGACGGTGGAGCGAGTGAGCTTTCGCGCCAGGAACAAGCGGAGCTCCGGCGCATATGGGACGACGGGATTCCGGGCAGAGCCGGCAGCTAGAGGACTCGATCCGCGGGGGCTGGGTGTGAAGAGGGCCCGATCCGCGGGGTCCGGGTGTGAAAAAACCCGGTCCGCAGGGACCGGGTACAGAAAAAGGGCCTCATGGCCCTTCAGTATGTACAACACAGTTCGAGCTACCGATTGTGCAAGCTTTTTTCGCCGAGTGGGTAGTTTTTCTGGAAAGCCCTATGCGTAGGGCTTTCCGGCCGTCTGAGCGCCGCCGCTCTGACCCTCTGGATCACATCGGTCACACCTTCGATACTGCCGTATCATACCGGAATTCGCGAAAAGCAGCCCTTATCCGGGTCAACTCGCCCGCGACGGTTCTCCGTGAGACGCTCAGCATGCCCGCCACTTCATCCTGGGTGAACCCCTGCGCAACAGCGTACAGCACCCGCTGCTGCCTGGCCGTCAGATGGTCGACCGCATCGTGCATCTCGACCGACAACGCGAAGGCCTCCGGGACCATGTCAAGCGGCGCCTGCATGAGGAGTTTCTGCCATTCGCTCGGGATGAAGCGGACGGCCTCGGGGTCGATGTCGCCAAGGACTCCATACAGGATCACCTGACGGTCGAGATCACCGTCGGGGCAGTCAATCGCCGTTCGTGTCATGAAGTTGAGAGCGCGCCAGCGTGCGCTGGAGAGGTACCAGCTCTTGGTCTTTCCCTCGGGGGAGCGCCAGATGTGGATCCGCATCTCCTGAGTGAGATCCTCCCTAAGCATCTCGTCAGGAGTGAGCCCCGTCGCAATCCTCGTGATATCTGGTTCGAACTCCTGCCACTTCTCCATTACCCATCACCCGTTTTGGCACTCCCAAATCGCAAACTGCGTCTCACCACCACTTCAATTCTGGCACGGCACAGGGCCGGTGTCAAGATTTCGGGGATTTGTGCACGAATCTCACATCCGAAACCACTGTTGACATCATCTCAAGCTGCCCAATAGAATATGATAACAAGTTCCATGCCTGATGCAGTACTGGCATCGGCTGCTTGTGGACTTGCCCCTGTTTCCAGCCGCACCCGGTCCTTCCGGGTGCCGGTAGCTCAAGCACCGCACCGGGAGGCCCAATGAGACAGAAGAAGAGTACCGTAGCGCTCGTGCTGGTGTCCTTGATGGGGCTATGGCTGTTTGCCGGATGCGCCGCTAATACCACGGGTGACGACGAGTTTCCGGACGACCCCGTTCTTCTCCAGAATGAACTCGAGAGGGTGACGATGGATCTCGAGAACGTGGAGGAGATGCTGGTCGCGAACAAGGTCGAGCAGCAGATGGAAGACGGCGACGCGATCAGGAAGGTCATCCGCGAACTCGAGATGGATCTCTACAACCTGAGAGGACAGAAGGCCGCCATCGAGCAGAGGCTCGCCGAACTCAAGGCTGCCGGGAAGCTCTAGGCAGCACCGTTGGCGGTGGACTGGATCTCGCACGGCGCGGCGTGCTCTGATGGAGAAGCTGCACTCGCATGAGAATCAGACTGGAGGTGGACGTTTGAGCCCGCGCAGGCTGCTCGTACTCTCGTACACGCTGGCTGTTGTCCTCTTGGCTGCGGTCCCGGCCGGCGCCGAGCCGGGGGAATACTGGTACGAGACCACGATTGACGGAGCGTCGACCGGTTATGTAAGGGAGTGGGTGGAGGAAGACGCGGACGTTGATGGGAATCGCGTCAGCGGTTCCTACACCAGGATGATGGCCATGCGTGGTCGCCAGCTAGTCCGCGTGGAGCTGAGTGAGAGCTGGGTGGAGACCCAGGACGGAAATCCTGTCAGCTACCATCTTACCAGCCGGCTGTCCTCGGAGACGCGCGAGCTGGATCTTACGATAGGATCCGGGCGTGCCAGGCTTCGCATCTCCCTCATGGATGATGCTCTGGT
>DAOVNE010000240.1 GCA_030630395.1 Candidatus Eiseniibacteriota bacterium | reverse complement strand
ACGGTCAGTGCTACCACCATCACCACGAATCCGAGAGACGCAACCCTCATGCCGCCCGGCGATTCCCTGTGTCTCCACCCAGTCATCACTTCTCCAGATACTCCAGTATCCATGATACGGCCGCCTCGACGTCGACTGCGACGTGATCGATCGCGAGCCCTCGCTCGTCCTGAGTCGCCAGAGTCTCACGGCCTTTTCCTGTAAGCACAAGCACGGCAGTCAGTCCGGCGCGTTTCGCGAGCTCGATGTCCGTCGCCTGGTCTCCTATCATGTAGGAGACCGCGAGGTCGATCCCGAGATCGCGAGCCGCCTGTTCGAGCATCCCCGTGCGCGGTTTCCTGCAGGAATCATCGCGGCCGAATCGCTCCACGGCGGCGCCAAGGAGGTTGGGACAGTAGTAGGCCGCGTCGAGGGATGCCCCTTCCGCCTCAAGAAGATCCTCGAGATGTCTGTGGACGGCCGCCAGCTCTTCCTCTGTCATGAACCCCCTGGCAACGGCCGATTGGTTACTGACTAGGACGCCCTCGATGCCCCGGTTGTTCAGGGCTCTGAGCGCGCGCCCGGCCCCAGGCACAAGTTCGAGGTCCTCCGGACGCAGAACGTAGCTTCGTTCCACACTCAGCACACCATCCCGGTCGAAGAACACTGCGCGTCTACTGTGCCCCATGCCGCACCTCCCTCGTCCGAGCGTTCGTGGCACGCCCGCCGCTGATACCTATTGCCGCGATCGTGAAGAAGAGCATCCCGGGTTCCGCGTCCAGAGAGGTGGCGGTGAGCCCGGCCACAAGCGAGACCAGCAAGCCCCCCAGAGCTCCTCTCGACAATGCTCCGTCGAGAGGGTAGGTCGCGCGCCTCTGCGAGAGCCATGCCGATCGCAACAGCAGCACCACAAATGCGAGCAGTGCCGCTGCGCCCAGAATCCCGGTCTCCGCGAGGCTGTTGATCCACACATTGTGCGCGGAGACAGGATGCTCGACGACACGGCCATCGAAGTACGTGACACCAAGGAGCGGAAAACTGCCCAGGCCGTGCCCCGTGAGAGGCCGCGCCTGAATGAGGTCGCCAGCCTGGCGCCATGTCTCGAGCCTCGCCTGCGTGTTTCTCGAGCGGAGATCGAGGCCGTCAGCGATCTTTGAGTCGGGCTTCGCTGCGGCGAACGCCATGATCCCGACCACGGCTACCGCGATCACCGCCGTCACATACCTCCGCTTCCGCACCGTGGTCCAGACCACGAAGGCCACGCCGCATATCGCCCCAAGGAGGGCGCCACGCGACTGCGTCAGCGCGAGCGCGATCCCGGTCAGCGCCACCGTGAGGGCCATGATAGGCCCGGCCACCGATGCGCGTATCTCGGCGAAGAGAACGGCTACGCCGAGAACCAGGCAGATGGCCAGGTACTCCCCCGCAGGCACCGGGTTCTCTATTGAGCCGAGACTGAGCCGGTAGAAGGAGCCCGCATCGTACGTACCATACCAGATGAGAGAGGCCACGACCGCGCCGGTCAGGATGGCGCCGGTAAGAAAGAGACGCCGTGTGGGACGGGCGACTATCGAATCGAGAACGAGGATGAATGGAACCACGGTCATCGCCAGCGTCACAAGTTCGTGAGGTCTCCGCATCTCAGGCGCCGCAACGATGACCGACAGTGCCGCTGCGGCGAAGTAGACCGCGAGCGCTGCGAGAACACCGTCCCTCCCGAGTGAAGGCCTGTGCCCGAGGATCAGTTTTCCGGCGAACCCAACCACTGCGATGGCCAGACCTGCGCTCTTCACCGCTTCAGAGAAGGGAAGACCGATCAGGAGCACGACCAGACCGAACGACTGAAGCCCGTCCAGGCGCCTTATCGCTTTCTCCTGCCAAGGCGTGTCGCTCTGCGACACGGCCGGCGTGTCGCTCTGCGACACGGCCGGCGTGCTGCCCTGCGGCATGCTCGATCGCTTGATCGCGGTCATTGCCCCTTCTCCCCGACCCTCTCGATGATTCCGAGAGCCGCCTGAGCCCGCTTCTCCCACGTGTTGTCGAGCGCGTACTCCACCCTTCGCCGGATGACCTCCGCGGACGTGCCCGCGTCCAGAGCTGAGGAGATGGCCTTCTCGAAGCCTGAAGCGCCACTCGCCCTTGTGACAAGATCCCCATGCTCGGCCGCCGCAGGAAACGGTGTCGAGACAACGGGCTTCCCGCAAAGCAGATATTCGAAGAGAATGATCGGATCGCAGTTCGTTGTGTGCGAGCCGATCCTCAAGGGAAGGATGGTGACATCAGCGGCCGCGACGTACCACGGGAACTCGTCGTAGCGCTTCCGCCCCACACTCAACACACCCGGTGGAGGAGCACGGCGTTCAGAGGGACCGACCATGACCAGATTCCAGTCCGGTCGCATCCCAGCGAGTTCCTCGACAAGCTCGAAATCAAACCAGCCATAGGCGGCGCCACCGTATAGGATCACGGGACCTTCAAGACCCGCGAGTTCGCGAGGTATGCGGCCCGGCTTCCGAAGCGCCCCCAGGAGCACATCAGCCGATGCAGTCGCATCCCCAGCAAGCACGCGTCCGTAGTGCATCCCGTCAGCCGCGTTCTGGAGTCTGTGTACATTATCGAATTCGCTCCGCGCCTCAAGGAGCGACTGTGAAGCTACAAAGATGATGTCCGAGCGTTCCATCAGCTCACGTTCGAGCGTCCGTGTCGAACCCGGGTCACGGCTGAGACCCGTCGGCTCATCTGCGGCGTGATAGATGAGGGCGGATTCCCCCAGGCCTCCCGCATAGGCGACATGCTCTGGTGAGAAGCACCAGACGACGGGATTCTCGAACCCGAGCCCGCGTGCCGCGCTCGCCACCTTCGGCAGGAACCCCCGGTGGAATCTAACCCTCTTCCTCGGCAATGAGCTGTCGGCGACGACCACCGGAGACAGAACCCAGAGCCGCTCCTCTACCTCTCTCATCCCGGCGAGCCTGCCCCATTGGCGTCGGCGTCCGAGAACGGAGAAGATGTCCAACGGTGGCTCGACGTAGAGAACGCGTCCGGTCCTGGCCAGCACCGACATGAGGTGTTGCTTGCTGGTCGGAAGCCCGGTCCAGTGGTTTGTCGAAAGACAGATGATGTCCGGAGTGCTCAAACCTGTCGCTCCCCGTCGTCTGAAGAATCGTCTCCGTCTGTGCGTGGCCCCCGCCCTTCGGCGTGTCCCCCGCCGATCCCCACGTGATCGAGCACTCTCGCCAGGGACGATGAGAAAGCGTCTCTCGAGACCAGCTCCTCGGCCCGGCGCCGTCCGGCCGCGCCCAGACGCCTCGCGCGCTCCGTGTCGGTAAGAAGAGCCACCATGCGATCAGCCAGCTCCTCCTCATCACCCGGTCGCGCGATGAGGCCCGTATCTCCATCGACGATGAGTTCGGGTATGACACCAACACCGGTTCCCACGACGGGACGTCCGGCGGCCATGTACTCGCTCACGGCGCGCGAGTTCTCCTCACTTGCCGTGGAGGACGACACACACAGATCCGCCAAGGCCAGAAACCGCGGAACATCCTCCCTACGTCCCACGAAGTGCACCCTGGAGGCGATTCCAAGTT
>DAOVNE010000326.1 GCA_030630395.1 Candidatus Eiseniibacteriota bacterium | reverse complement strand
GCGGACATCATCATGGTTCTGGACGAGTGTGTGGCCTACCCCGCGAGCTACGAGGATACGAAGACCTCGCACGAGTTGACCCTCAGATGGGCAGAGAGAGCGCTCAAGGAGTGGCGTTCCGACCCGCGCGAGCAGACTCTCTTCGGCATCGTTCAGGGCGCAAGCTACGCGGAATTCAGGAGGGCGTCCGCATCGGCGCTGAGGGAGATGGATTTCCCTGCGTCCGCCATCGGACGGCTGGCCGTTGGCGAGCCGAAGTCCGTGATGCGGGAGATGGTGAGCGTGGCCGTAGAGGAGCTTCCAGCGAATCGTCCCCGCTACTTCATGGGGCAGGGCTTTCCGGAGGACATCATCGGCTCCGTCACCCAGGGCATCGACATGTTCGACTGCGTGATGCCGACCAGGAACGCGCGCAAGGGCAACCTGTTCACATCCCGCGGTAGGCTCGTGGTGAAGAACGCCGCCTACGCGCGCGACGATCGACCGCTCGATCCCGACTGCGACTGCTACGCATGCAGGAACTTCTCGAGGAGCTACATCCGCCATCTCTTCAATGCCGGAGAGGGTTTGGCGGGACGGCTGGCGAGCCTTCACAGCCTCACGTTCTACGTGAAGATGATGACTGAGATGCGAGCCGCCATCATCGCCGGGAGTTTCGGCGAATGGAGACGCGCATTCCAGGAGAAGTATGAATCCCAGGCGCTTCCTCACAAGTGAAGGTCCCTCTTCAGGAAGAGGACCGCTTTTTCGAAGCGGGTCAGTAAGGAGGAACGAATGCACGAGAAGACCACCAGGTTGCCTGACGAGATCGTAACCGCCTCAGGCGGGAAGATCGTGTTGCTCGTAGCCGACGGGCTGGGTGGGCTCCCGGACCCCAAGACCGGACTGACTGAGCTTGAGACGGCGAAGACACCGAATCTCGACGCCCTTGCCAAGAAAGGTGTTTCAGGGCTTCACGTGCCCATCGCACCCGGGATCACACCCGGCAGCGGACCTGCCCACATGGCGCTCTTCGGATACGACCCCGTCGAGTACCTCATCGGCCGGGGTGTGCTTGAGGCACTGGGCATAGACTTCGATCTGAGGCAGGGCGACGTAGCAGCCAGGATCAACTTCGCGACCGTGGACGGAGACGGAAGGATAACCGACCGAAGGGCCGGACGCATCTCGACTGAGAAGTGCGCGGAACTCTCAGCGAAGCTTGACACGATCGAGCTTCCGGGAGTCGAGTTGTTCTTCAGGCCGGTCAAGGAGCATCGTGCCGTTCTCGTGCTGAGAGGTGATGGACTGGAAGGGGGTCTGAACGACACGGACCCACAGACCACGGGAGTGCGGCCGCTCGAAGTACGTGCCGATCAAGCGGGGAAGGAGCGGACGGCAGAGCTTCTGAACTCGTTTGTGTCGCAGGCAGATGGCATCCTCGAGGGTGAGCCGAAGGCCAATGCGATCACACTGAGGGGAATCGCCATGCGCGAGGCGATCCCGACGTTCGAGGAGCGGTACAACCTGCGGGCGGCGGCCATCGCCGCGTACCCGATGTACCGAGGTGTAGCCGGACTGGTCGGCATGGATGTCCTCCCGGTGCCGGGCACGCTTGAGGAGATGGCGACGCTCTTGAGGGAACACTACGAGGAGTACGATTTCTTCTTCATGCACTTCAAGTACACGGACTCGACTGGAGAGAATGGGGACTTCGCAGGCAAGGTGGCGGCCACCGAGGATTTCGATGGAATCGTTCCCGGCATCGCCGATATAGCAGAGGATGTGCTTCTGGTGACAGGAGACCACTCGACACCATCCTTGCTGGCATCCCACAGCTGGCACCCTGTTCCGGTACTGCTCAAGTCCAGGAACTCGCGCCGCGACCTGTGCGAGAGCTTCGGGGAGACGAGCTGCCTTGGGGGAGCTCTGGGGGTCATCCGCGGCGTCGACCTCATGCCTCTCATGCTCGCGCACGCGGGGCGTCTCGCGAAGTTCGGGGCCTAGATGATGAGCTTCGCGAAAGGGAGAGATCCGGTTCTTCTTGTCCTCGGTGGCGTGGCGCTTGCGCTTGCGTTCCCCCCGGTGAATCTCTTTCCGCTCGCGTTCATAGCACTTGTTCCACTCTTTCTCGTCATGAGAGGGGAGAAGCCGGGTGGGTTCTGGCGTGCCTTTCGCCCGGGCTTCATCTCCGGTCTGGCATTCTTTCTTCCTCTTCTCTACTGGCTCGTCTTCCTCTCGTCGAATGAGGTGGACAATCCTCTTCTCATGGCGGTACCGCTCCTCCTCCTATTAGCCTACCAGGCTTTCTATTGGGGCCTCTTCGCAGCGGGAGCAAGGCTCATCACAGAGCGGACCTCCCTGCCGCGCATCGTGGTCTACCCACTCGTCTGGACGGCCTGCGAGTATCTGCGCTCGCTCTTCGTGCTCGGATTCCCCTGGGGGAACCTGGGATACGCGGGCGTCGCGGTTCCGGAGGCTATACAGTTCGCGGCCGTGACGGGGCTTTTCGGCGTGACGCTGTGGATTGCGCTTGTGAATGCCGTGGTGGCTGAAGTTCTGGCGCTCGGCCTGAGGCTCAGGGGGCAGGTACCGAGGCGCTTCTGGGTGCTCCTGGCGGCACTGGCGC
>DAOVNE010000108.1 GCA_030630395.1 Candidatus Eiseniibacteriota bacterium | reverse complement strand
TCCCAGAAGCTCGATCATGAGCTCCGCGTTGGTCGCGGCATGCCCTGCGTGGCAGTTATTGAAGAAGACGTAGACCTTGCTGGCCTTCTCTTCGAGCCTGAGCAGCTTACGAGCCCACTCGGAGAGTTCCTCTTTGCTATAGTCGTAGTCGTAGCGGTCGCCGCCACCCTTGCCCCACCAGTTCCGTACATTTCGCCCATGGAATCGCACATATGCGGTGTCTGTAGTGGCAACAGCGACTGGGGGCACGAGCCCCTTGAGGGCGGGCTCGTCTACCGAGCAATAGCCTATGCTACTCTCTCTCAGAAGGTCAAACGTGGCCTGTTCTATCCATGAATCGTGTCTGAACTCCACGAATAGGGGCGCGTCTTCGAGTCGGTCCCTGAGTCGCTGGAGGTGACGCAGAGAATCATCGCTCTTCTTGAATCTCCACGGGAACTGCGCCAGATACCCGCTGAACTTGCCTGCCCGCTTCAGCGGTTCGGTCGCACCGACGAACTTCTCGTACATCGCCGCGTCGTCCTCGATCTCATGGGTCATCCCCTTGTAGAGCTTGACGATGAACTTGAACCCGGGCGCCGTTCTCTCCTCCATCCTCGCAAACATGTTGGCGCCGGGGATGCGATAGTAGCTTGAGTTTATCTCGACCACGCCGAAGTGCTTCACATACTGCTCGAGCATCCTGTTCCGCGGTGTGCCGTGCGGGTAGAACGGTCCGACCCAGTCGGCGAAGCTGTAGCCGGACGTGCCGACGTGGATGCGACCGCTCTTCCCGACAGGACCGAGTGCGTGCTCCTGCTCGGCAGGGGTCGGACCGGTGAAGAGGTCTCCCTGGTCCCTCGGCGTCGCGTGCATCGTCTGCTTCCCTCCCGCTCGCATCGCGAATCAAACCTGCTGCCGCGACGACTATCAATGCTTCCCCGTCACCTTATCATCCGCATCCTGGTACCGCAGCATATCGAACGGGCTCGATGAGAGCCCCGGAGGAAGCGGCACATCGTCTATGTTGCCGCTCGCGTCGTGCCATCCGGCCATGAGTGACTTGTGCCTGGACCCGTTTGTTCCGACCGACATCTTGAGGAACCTGGGTTCAGCCACCCTGCGGTTGTTCGTCCACAACGCCGTGTTGTGGGTGATGAGTCGTGCCCGTGTGATCGCGTGCTCCCCGAACTTGTCGCGGATCGCGTCAACTGCTGATAGAAGCTTGCGGTGCGCATCCTCCTCCCGCTGCATGAAGAGGTCTATCTGATGCCACTCGCGCACCTTGATAAGACCGGTGCAGTTGACCCCGACCAGACGGATGGCCTGACCCGGCCTCCAGTACTGATGCAGAAGCGAGCGCGCCACCTTATAGAGCGTGCGTTCCTCATCCGTGTAGTACTTGATCTTCTTCTGGCGTGAGATTGAATCGAAGTCCGCGAACCTGAGCCTCATGGAGATCACGTTCCCGAGGTACTGCTTCTTTCTCATACGGCGAGCAACCTGGTCGCAGAGCCTCAGAAGCACCTTCTCCGCCTCCATGATATCCCACGTGTCCTCTGCAAGCGTGTGCTCGTGCCCCATCGACTTGACCGGCATTCCCTCGAAGTAGGGAGTGACCGGTGTGTCGTCCTGGCCGCACGCCATCAGATGGAGAACCTCACCCATGATACCGAAGCGGCGCCTGAGCATTGCCACCGGATAGTTGGAGAGCTCTCCGATCGTGGCGACACCCATCAGGTTCAGGGCGATCTCGGTCTTTGCACCTATCCCCCACATCTCAGAGACAGCCAGGCCATGAAAGACGCTGCTGAACTCCCCGGGTCTGATGACGGTGATTCCGTCCGGCTTGTCCATGCCGCCGCACATCTTCGCGATGAGCTTGTTCGGACCTATCCCTATCGATGCGGTGAGGTTGGGGCCGAACCGCTCCCTTATCTTCTCCTTGATCTCCCGGGCCACATCTTCACAGTTCTTCCACGTGCACTCCGTACCGGTCATATCGACGAACGCTTCGTCGATGCTGTACGGCTCGACAATCGTGCTGTGCTCTTTATAGATGCGCAGGAGTTCGAGCGAGACGTATATGTACTGCCCTGGGCTACCCGAGACCGCAATGACGTGTGGGCAGCGCCGAAACGCCTCGACCGTCGACATGCCCGATCTGATCCCGTACTCCCGCGCCGCATAGGAAGCCGCCGCGACCACACTCCTGCTCGCGGGTTTCCCCGAGACGATGACGGGCTTCCCCTTAAGCTTCGGCCGGCACATTACCTCGACCGACGCGAAGAAGGCGTCCATGTCTATGTGAAAGATGAGCCTGTGGGGTCCGGTCTTTCCGGGGGATACTCTGTGGTGTGCGCCTCTCGCGAGCATGATGCCCTCAACTCCTGGTGCTGCGCTTCTTCCGCCTGGCCGCACGCTTCTTCGGCTGGCACTTGGGACAGATGTAGCTATGCGTGCTGCCGGTTTTGAGCTTCACGATCTTGGCTCCGCACTCCGGGCACGGCTGCCCTTCGCGGTAGCCGATCAGAATATCATCAAACAAGAACCCGCCGGGCTTCCCGCTCAGACGTTTCTCGTAGTATGCGCCGCCCTTCTTTGCCGCCGGCTTGAGACCCTGTTGGATGGCCTCCCAGAGTCTCTCTATATCCCCGGTCTTCAGCGTATCGATCCCCCGAAGGGGATGCAGCCGCGCGAGGAACAGGATGTCGTGAACGTAGGCGTTACCAATTCCGGCAATGCGCTCCTGGTTCAGGAGGAAGGTCTTGATTCCTCCACGCCTTCCCTCAAGCATCGCGCGGAATTCATCTAGCGTGACATCAAGCACGTTCGGTCCGAGCTTCGCTGTCATCTCGTGCTTGTTGAGCTTCCCGTCCGCGACGTAGTGAACATAACCGAACCACCAGAAGCGCACGCTCATGCATTTCCCGTCATCAAAATCGAAGATGAACTGATACTTCTCCGGGAGGCGGTCGCGCTTCGTAAGAAGGAGGTCTCCCCCCATTCCGAGGTTCAGAAGGAGATGTCCCTGGCTCGTGCGGGCGAAGATCCACTTCCCGTGATGGGTAACGTCCTGGATCTTTGCTCCTGTGAGTCTTCTTTTGAATGTTCGAGGTGTTACATTCAGGCACTTCGGCTGGATGATCTCGATGTCTGTGATGGTTCTACCAACGAGCGCCCGCTTCATTTCGCGGGCGCGTGACATGATCTCGGGCAGTTCCGGCATACGGCTTCCTTTCAGCCCTCGAGATCGGTCTTCGAGAGCATCCAGTCCATGGTCCGGGTGTTGTAGATGAGTTCGTAGTAATCCTCCTCCTTTGTAATAACAGCAAAATGATGAAGCTTGAAGTGCCCCTCGCGCTCCTCCCATTTTCCTGTCACCCGGTCCACATCAAATACCCGGCTCTTCCACTTGAACCTGAGCGGGTCCAGATGCCCCCCGCTGAATCTGGTCAGAACGGTGATGTCCTCGTTGATATCCTGAATCATCGCGTCGGCATCCATCCCGTAGAAGTTATCTGCATGCACCCTCTAATCCTCCAGCGTTTCCGGCATCAGAACTTTCTCATGAGCCCTACTACCTTCCCCAGAACCCTGACGTCGCCCTCGTCCCCGGTAAGCTCGATGTCGTCGTACGCGGGGTTGCGTGCCTTCAGAACGACACTCCCCTTCCGGCGCGTGTACTCCTTCACCGTCGCCTCGTCATCGATCAGGGCAACGACTATGTCTCCGTTTCGGGCGTCCGGTTGAGGAGTAACGACCACTATGTCGCCATCGCAGATCCCGGCATCAAGCATGCTGCCCCCGCTCACTCTGAGGGCGAAGCAGCCCTCCCGGCGCGCGAACATCTCATCGACGGCGAGGACACCCTCTATATTCTCGACCGCAAGGATCGGGCGGCCGGCAGCAACACTTCCCAGAAGAGGAATCTCCGCACCTATGTGATGCTCACCCGCCGGCAGGTGATGTTCGAGCCACTCGATCCCGCGGGAGATACCCCGACGGCGACGGATGTAGCCCCGCTCTTCCAGAGCCGACAGATGGTAGCGGACACCGTTCGTCGACGAGATCCCCATCGCCTCCCCGATCTCGCGGATCGTCGGCGACCGGTCGTGATCCCGGATGGTCTCGATGATGTACTCGAGCATCCGTTCCTGGGCATCGGTGATGTCATGGCGTGTCGTCATGTGTGTCGCGGATCTCCCGGATGCCTTCACCGTGAGAGCCTCTCCTTTGCTTGTACTAATGAGGCCGAGGCGGGCCGCGCCTATTTGGAAGGACTGGGCGAGCGAGCTGACCGTTTCTTTGCCTCTGCGCCCAATGCGCGGCCCCGATCCCTCGGCCTGTGATGGCTTCTTCATGTGTCCGGCAAAGCCCAGCCTGGATGCCCCACCGCGACACAGGAACCATACTACTGCACAGATGTGCAGTAGTCAATAGAAAAAGTTGGGGGCCGTAAACACCCGGCCCCCAGCCATATACCGCCCGCTGTTATGAGTACGCCCGCGGTGCGGCGACACCGTCCACCATGTGGCGAGGCGACGCGCCTACGCCAGGATCTTCTTGATCTCCTCGACGGAGAGCGCCTTCCCCACCGACCGCACCTCACCGTCGACGACGAGCCCGGGCGTCATCATGACGCCGAACTTCATGATCTCGCTGATATCCGTGATCCTCTCGAACTCGTACTCGACACCGAGTTCCTTCGCGGCCGCTTCAGCGTTCTCGCCGAGCTTCGCGCACTTCCGGCAACAACTTCCCAGGATCTGAATCTTCACCGGTTTCTTCCTCTCACAGAGTTCACAGCGGCGGGGTGACGCACAGGCCTGCTTGACCTGGCTCGCATTGCCTAATATGCTTGTTTCTGTCGATCGAACACGGATGACTAATACCAAGGAGGAACGACACCTATGTCAACAATATGGTCTTCCTACTGGCAGGACGTGTGTAATCTCAGGTGGACGGATGTTGACCTGGTATCTCTCGAGAAGGTCGCGAACGCGCTCGGCTTTGGCCCGGAGCGGAGCCTCCTGGAGCTTGGGGCCGGCCGAGGTCTGCACAGCAAGTTCCTCTATGAGATGTTGAGATGCGAGAACCCCGACCTCTATGAGATCAACCCTGAGATGCTCCTCTATATAGAGCGACAGGGCCTGAACGCGATCAGCGACAACGCAAAGCTCAAACAGAGATACGATATCGTCTGGTCCTACGGCGTCCCGGAGCACTTCGAGGATCCGATGCGGCAGGAGATCATCGATCGCCACTTCGAGCTCGCCGGCGAGTGGGTGCTTCTCGTCATTCCGCGCGCGACATGGCTCAGGAGGGCAATCGGACGACACGATAGAATCCCAGCCGAGGACTTCACCGACGCCGAATTCCGGGAGCGGCTTGAACGGGGCGCCAAGAAGGTGTGGGGACAGACGGATGGTGTCGATTTCCATGTCGAGAGTTTCTGCCCTCTCTTCGGAGTGAGACACATCCCGGCAGGCTGGTACAACATCATGGACCGCCTGGTCGGCTGGGCCCTGCCGGGAGGACTCCTGATCGGTTGGGCAAGAAGAGAGGTTTCCTAGAACACCGGGGCCAGTGGTGCGGAGACGCGGCTACTCGCCGTCCCCGTCGCCATTCTCTTCATGATGATCGTGTTTGCCGAACTGGCTCTTGTCGTA
>DAOVNE010000068.1 GCA_030630395.1 Candidatus Eiseniibacteriota bacterium | reverse complement strand
CATAGCGCTCGATATCTCCTACAGCAGGGGTGCCTTGAGTGGGCTCGAGTTCTAGCCGTGGCGTTGCTACCCGGCCGTCACAGTTCTTGACAACACCCCCACTTCTTTGTTATGATGGGTTCTGTGTGCTATCTGTATGGTGTATGGGACCCGCTCTTGCGTCACGTTCTGCAGATAACGCTGTTTCGCCATTCGGCAATAGGAGGTCATTGTGTCGAGAGCTCTTCGCACGATCGCGTTGCTTGTCTCTGTTCTGTTGCTGGCCTGCGCCACGCTGTCCGCGACAGCGGGTGATGCCATCCATCTCATCACAATGAGCTTCGATCCAACTGAAGGCGAGCCCGCCGTGGCCTCCTGGCTTCGCGCTCAGGAGCCCGATGCTGGGGAAGCCGGATACTACCTCGTCCAGCTCTCGGGACCGCCGACCGACGCCCGCAAGGATGCGGTCATCGCAGCCGGCGGAGAACTCATCGCCTACATTCCAGACAACACGTACATCGTACGCGCGACTACCGATGCTCGCGCAGGTTTCGCGGAGATGGATGAGGTCACGTGGACCGGTCCGTTCCACCCCGCATACAAGATGAGCCCGACGATCGGAACCCACGAGTTCCAGGATCCTCATCGGGCCGCTGATTCGTTCCTGACGCTGATGGTTCGCGTCTTCGACGATATCGAAGCCACGTCGGCGTCCATCACGGCACTCGGGGGGAAGGTCCTCAGTTCATCGGACAACGGGATGGAGAAGCTCATCGTCGTTCACGCCTCCCCGACCGCCGTGAACTCAATCGCGAGGCTGATGGACGTCTGGTGGATCGAGGAGAAGCCCGAGTTCCTCCTCATGAACGATCGCGGCGTCTGGTGCGTTCAGTCCAACGTCTCATCCCAAACTCCAATCTGGGACAAGGGCATCCACGGAGAGGACCAGCTGGTCGCCGTCATGGACTCCGGACTCGACTACAACTCGTGTTGGTTCCGTGACGGGGGCAACCCACCCGGGCCGACAAACCGCAAGGTCTACGACTACACGATCTACGGCACCGGCGTAGCCTACGACGGATGCGACACGGGTCACGGAACACACGTGTGCGGCACGCTCGCCGGGGACCAGTCCTACGTCAATCCCGGCAACTACAGCTACAACGGAGTCGCCTACAAGGCGAAGCTGATGATGCAGGATATCGGCACGGACGATGAGTGGGCCTGCACCACCGGTACTATCGGCGTTCCCACCAGCCTGACACCGGCGTATCAGGACGCGTACAACGCCGGAGCCCGGATCCACTCGAACTCCTGGGGCGGCTCTGAGAACAGCTACGACTCGTACGCGCAGAGCGTCGACAGCTTCATGTGGACCAACAAGGACTTCCTCATCGTCTTCGCCGCGGGCAATGCAGGACCGGGCTCAGGGACCGTTGGATACCCGGGCACGGCCAAGAACTGCATCACGGTAGGCGCCACGAGGAGGCCATTCAATCAGAACACGATGGCTGGGTACTCGAGCAGAGGACCCGCGTTCGACAATCGCTACAAGCCGACGCTGTGCGCGCCGGGTGGCGAGGCAAGCGACACGTATGTGAACTCGGCGAATAACCATCCCGGCAACCCGCCGTCACAGACATGTGCGGTCGTGGGATCCCCGTTCCAGGGGACATCGATGGCGGCCCCGGCCGTCGCCGGATGCGCCGCACTCACTCGCCAGTACTTCGAGGAGGGGTGGTATCCAAGCGGCGAAGAGGTCCCCGACGATGGCGTGAATCCGAGCGCGGCGCTGGTCAAGGCCTGTCTCATGAACTCCGCCACGGACATGGCCTCAGCCGACATCCCGAACTACAACGAGGGATGGGGACGCGTGCTCCTGGACGACGTGCTGTTCTTTGAAGGCGACGCCAGGGAGTTTATCGCCCACGACATCACACCGGGCGTGAGCCAGGGTGGAACCGATCAGTTTGAGTTCGAGGTCGACTCGTCATCGGTTCCCCTTGAGATCGTCCTCGTCTGGAGTGACTACCCCGCATCGAGCGGCGCCTCCGTGGCCATTCAGAACAACCTCAACATGACCGTGGCGGGACCCGGCGGCACCTACCTCGGCAATGTGTTCAGTGGTGGCCAGTCCACAACCGGCGGAGCAGCCGACTCGCGCAACGTCGAGGAGGTCGTACGGCTCAACAGCCCGACACCGGGCACATACACGATCACGGTGTCTGGGGCCACGGTACCGCACGCCCCGCAGGCGTTTGCGCTGGCAATCACGGGTTCGTTCGCCAACTGGCCTGAGGATACGGGCGTCGGTGACGACGACATCATCCCAGCCGGGCGAGCATTCTCGATCACCGGGATCGCTCCCAACCCGTTCAACCCGTTGACCACGATCAGCTACGCGTTGAATCCGGTGGAGGCCGGGATGGCGAGGACGACCCTCAGCATCTACACCATCGACGGCCGGCTCGTGACGACGCTCGTGGACCGCATCCAGGATCCGGGGAGTCACACTGTGACCTGGAACGGATGTGAAGCGAACGGATACGCAGCGGCAAGCGGCATCTACTTCATGGAACTCTCCTACGGCGGGGAGAAGGCGACGAGAAAGATGACGCTCTTGAAGTAGCGCCGTCGGATCAAACACAATTGACACAACGAAGCCCCCGTCGCATGGCGGGGGCTTCGCTATGAGCGGTCATGCACCTGCGGCTAGAAGTAGTAGTTGACCCCCACCGTCACTGTGGTGAGTTTCCTGTCGGGGCCCTCGTCCCAACCGAGGAGCATCACTGAGGCCCGCCCCTCGATTCCGAGGCCGATGAAGGGCGGCACGATCTCCACGCCGATGCCGAGTTCGCCGCCGTACTTGAACTCCGTTACGCCGTGATCCTCAAACTCCACGAAGTTGACGCCCGCGATACCAAACGTCCTGAAGCCCGGCGCGTTCACCCCCCCGATCAGTAGGTTCGCACCGAAGGTGGTATACGTGTCGCCCCCGAAGACGATGTCAAGATCCTGTTCGTCCCACAGGTCGCGGGGCGACTTCTGATTGATGGTCGCGTAGTACGCCTCAACACCAATGAGAGGTATGGCGGGAAGCACCTTCATTCTCACCCCGACGATCGATCCCATCTCCGCGTCCAGCTCGATGGGCATGCTCATTCCGCCGTACACGCCGACGCCCACATTCAGAAGACCCGCATGAGTCACGGTGGTTCCGGCAAGAAGCAGTAGAAGCGACAGCGCAACAAGTAGAGTCTTCATTCTCGTCTCCCCTGCGTGGGAATTCATGTGGCTCGATCAACAGAGATCAATATGTGGTGCCCGGGGGCTATTGGGCAAGCCCCGACTGCAGCGCTGTGCTATTCACCCTCGATGGCTTCAAGCACGACCTCGACGGCCTTCTCAAGCTGCGCGTCGTGGCCGCGACTGGCCTCCTCCGGAGGTGACTCCACGAAGATATCGGGCTCGATGCCCCAGTTCTCAAGATTGCGATCGTCCAGATCGAACCAGCCTGAGCCGGGAACGCGGAACATCGTCCCGTCGATCAGCCTCACATCGTTCGTTCCTATGACGGCTCCGAATGTTGGGACACCCACTACCGGACCGAGACCGAGAGCCTTCCATCCCATCGGGAAGATCTCCGCATCGCTGTAGCACGTCTCATCGATCACGAGAACGAGTGGCTTCCCCCACAGCTCGAGCGGGTTCCTGGTCGGGGGCCTCGTCCTGCTCGTCGTGTATCCGTACGGGCGCCTGTCCAGGAACCTCAGGATCTGATCGTGGACAGACCCACCGCCGTTCCCACGGATGTCGATGACGAGAGCGTCCTTGCCCGAGCCCTGAGCGAACAGGTCTTCCTCAAACTTGAAGAAGTTGCTCACACCCATCCCCGCTATGTGCAGATAGCCGACGCGACCGTCGGAGTTCTCCTCCACCGTCCTCCGATTCCCCTCCACCCAGTTCTCGTAGACCAGGTGCCGAAGCGTCCCTCCGCGCACCGGGCGGATCTCAACCTTACGCGCATTCCTGCCCGCGGGATTGTCCGCTACCTCTATCATGATCCTGGTACCGGACGTATCCTCCAGAAGGCGCATCCAGTTGTCATCCCGCTCGACCACCCGGCCATCCACCGAGAGGATACAGTCGCCGGACTCAATACCAGCTCGATCGGCCGGGCTGTTGGGGATCACGTCCCTCACTTTCACTCCTGGACCGTCCCAATCCTCGAGATGCCGGATACCGAGCCTGCCGGTGTTGATGCCTCCACCGCCCCACTTGTAGATGCCAAGGTGCGATGCCGAGAGCTCGCCGATCATCTCTCTCACAACAGCACGGAACTCCTCTTCGGTGTAAGCGGCGATTGCCCAGGGCTCGTACTTCGCCCTCATCGCCTCCCAGTCCACACCGTGAAACTCCGGGTCGTAGAAGCCCTTCCACAGGAGCCGCCACGCCTCGTTGAACATTTGACGCCGCTCATCCGGAGTATTCACGGTCGTCCTGACGGAGAAGCCTACGCCCGACCTACCGCTGATGCTCCCATCATCGGGGGATATCGACACACTCTTCAACCTGCCGTGGCTTATGTAGTAGCAGGTCGTTCCATCCTGATCCCACGTGATCTCCTCCGGACCTGCTCCTCCCTCGGAGACCTGGTGGAGTCTGTTGCCCTCCCAGTCGACTATCCACATGTCGTCGCTTCCGAGCGTTCCCGAGCGGAAAGCGAAATGATGACCATCCGGAGTCGCCGAGTAGAAGTCGTATCCGCCCCGCATGTTCATGATCGTGACGGTGCGCTCGTTGATATCATCAAACTCTATCTCAACGACGACGCCCGCATCGTCCTCGTCCTCCGCCTCCTCATCTTTGCCTGGGTCCGCCTCAGCCTCGGCGTCCTCACGCTCCTCGTCGGTCATCCAGTAGTCCTCGCGAGCGAGCCAGACGTACTTCAGGATGAACTGGCCGTCGTCGGTCCGTGATGCGAAAGAGAGACGCTTTCCGTCGTCCGTCCATTGCGGCTGAAAATCGTCATTGGGATGGGCGGTGATGTTGTGCGCTTCCCCTCCTCCAGCCGGCAGAATGAAGATATCCTCCCTGTGTGCCAGTGTCGTCCTTGACAGGGCAATCCACTTGCTGTCGGGCGACCAGCTGACGTGGAGGACATCGGCATCGGGAAGAAGCTCTTTCTGCCTGGAACCGTCAGGCTCCATCGTCCAGAGGTAGTCATCGCCGTGCAGATACGCGATGGTCTCGCCGTCCGGCGACACCATCGGCCTCTCGTCATCCTCCGGGGAATCCGTCAGCTGCACTAGCTCGCGTGCGAGTGATCTTGAGAGCCGCTCCTCTTCCTCATCCGTCGATCGAACAGCGAAGATGTCGTAGTTTCCGTTCCGATCAGACGTGAACAGGAGTGTCTCACCATCCGGCATCCAGGCCAGCTCACGCTCGCGCGCCGCCGTCTCGGTGATCCGTAAAGCGGTCCCGGTTTCACCATCATCGAAGGGACAGACAAAGACCTCTCCCCGCACGATGAGAGCGAGTTGCGATTCATCCGGATTCAGCGCGTACTTCGACACCCCGCTCGACAGTGTCAGTCTGAGGTTCTCATTCCACCTCTTGTCGCTCGGTGCGAAGATCTCCACATACTCCGGCTCTCCACCGTCTGCGGCCAGCTTCCAGATACCCGCGTCCCACTCGTAGACGATCAGGGTCCCATCCTCAGAGATGGCCGCAGCCTGCACGCCATCGTGATCGTGGAACGTCACCTGCGATGCAGGTCCTGTGACTTGCGGCTCTCCATCATCGTCCGGCAGATCGAGGATCACCTTCCAGATGTTCGGCACCGCATCGTCGCGCTCGGACATGAAGAAGAGTGTCCGGCCGTCGCTCCCCCACATCGGTCTATCATCGTCACCGGCGTAGGATACGATGTGGTAGCTGGGACCTCCGTCGTAGGCGCGAATCCAGATGTCGCGCGAGGCGCTTCCCCGATAGTGCTTGCGCCACCACGGTGTGTGCCCACGTACGAACGCGATCCAGCGGCCGTCCGGCGAGACGGAGACGTTGTACGCATCATCAGCGATGATCCTGCGCGGCATGCCGCCGGTGATGGCGATCTCGTAGAGCTCGCTCTCGGTCGTGTCCCGTGTAGATGTGAAGAAGACGGAGCCGCCGTCGCGGGCCCAGCATTGAACCCTGTCCCAGGCGTCATGGTGAGTGAGCTTCTGGGGAACGCCACCCAGAGCGTCCATCATGTAGACGTCCCCATTTCCCATCCTGTCAGACGTGAAAGCCAGTGTCGCTCCATCCGGAGACCACCGCGGGGTATCGTCATATGCATCGTGAACACTCAGGCGCTCTGCCCTTCCCCCGTCGGAGGAAACACGCCACAGATCGCCCATGTGGGAGAAAGCTATCGCGCCCCCATCCGGCGAAGGCGCCGGCTGCCTGGCGTTCATGACCGGATCCTGGGCACACGCCGTCACGGCCATGACCAGGATGACCGACAGCATGAGCGCGGCCCGGATCCCGATGGAACACAGGTTGCGAGCGTCCGCTCCTCGATGGGTCTTCAACATGCCCTCCTCGAATGTTTCTCCACTAGTAGCGTTCAATGACCTTTCCAGAGAGATGACAGTTCTCGTTCCATTGGACTATCATGAAACCGCTTCCGTTGTACTGGATGAGCGAGTACCCGGCGTTGTCCATGTAGAATTTCCAGAAATACCCTTCCGTCATGCCGAGCAGGGCGCCTGCCAAGACACGCGAGACCGACCGGTGGGTGACGATTGCGATCCGCCCGCCATCGTGCCTGGCGGCAAGATCCAGGAGCCGGGGATAGGCGCGCTCGCGTATCTCGGCCAGCGTCTCGCCTCCGGGAATCCTCAGATGCTCGGGCTCGGTCGTCCAAAGGACCCACGCCTCAGGCTCCGTATCACGGACGTGCGTCTTCTTCACACCCTGCCAAACGCCCAGGTCTATGTTGTTGAATGCCTCATCCACGATCGGTTCCACCCCGTGCACCTCAGCGATCGCGCTCGCCGTAGCGAGTGCTCTCGCAAGCGGGCTCGTGTACACGGCCACAATCGGCGGTGACTTGAGCGCTCTTGCCAACGCCTCCGCCTGCTCCCGGCCCCGTT